>CAZJOB010000332.1:0-4513 GCA_964547435.1 uncultured Desulfatiglans sp.
TATGGCAGCAGGAGAATCGACCGGCAAAAGAAAAGGCGCACCGGGTGGTTGAATTGCAGGAATTGTCTCTCCTCTAATTTCAAAGGCCTTTTGCCTCATTAGTTTCATTGCATTTTTCTCGTCGTATTCATCGCCTGAGGCAAAGCCGGGCCAGTGAAAGGCCTTGTAAAGGCCCAGTCCCAGCATCTCGGAATGCCAGTAAAACCCTCCGTCGCGGCTGTGGAAACGCAGACTCCAGGAAAGACCTCCGGCTGCACCCGATTCGATGATGGCGTTGATGGCCGTCTCAAGCCCCATCGTGCTAATAAAGCCGAATTCTCCCACAAAATAGGGCTTCCGGCCCTTTGCCATGGCCTGGTTGTTTCGTATATTTCGGGCCATCAGACCCGGGTCCTGTTCATAATGATGGGTTGTGACCAGGCTTATATTGGGATCAGCAAAGGAAGACTCCCTTAAGATGTTTGAATGGTGGCCATCAATAATAAGATGATTAGGGTCAAGCGCCCTGATATAGGCGGCTATGTCCGCGACCCATTCGGCAGGGCTGGAGAGTTCATTGCCTGTTTCCCAGGCCAGCACGGCCTTGTCATCCCGGTATTTTATTCCGGTAATAGAATTTGTACGATTTATGAGATACTCGACTGTCTTTTTAAAGTCATCACGAAGCTGCGGATCTGTCCAGAATTCGTCCTTGTCCCTTCCGCGAAAACCAGCATACTCCGCCCTGCCTCCCATCCACGGCCAGTTGTCCACAAAGGGTATTATGACTCGAATGCCATGATTTGCGGCAATTGCCATCATGTTGTCCAGGGCCTGAAATGCCTCTTCATTAAACTGCCCCGGCCCCAGTACATGCTTGGGTGTGCCGGGAAGATCGTCCGGGCGGCTTACTGTAATTGCATATATACGAACCGCCTGCCCGCCCATCTGGGCAATGGATTCCAGTGCGTCATTCAGTTCATAGGTATCGGGAAGCCTCCATGCCTGAATCTCGTCAAAGGGCATCTGATCTTCTATTATATGAAGATTGGGGATGTTAAAGGAGATAAACCGGTATTCCTTATCCCCATCCATGAGCCGGTCTCCTTCAGCGCGCACAAAGTGATCGAATCCGGTCTTCGTCTGATCCGCAGGAGTACAGGCCGCCAGCAGAATCAATAAAGAAGATAAGATACAGTTTCTAATCATTGCCTAACCTTTCATACCAGTTTTTCTTAAGGAATATGGATGTAACAACCATGACGACTATCATCGCGGTCATCCATTTAAATGATTTCATAACCAGCAGCACAGGAACCAGGACAAACGTCATCTGCCAGATTATACCAATAAGGACATTGAACAGATCTCTGCCCGCGCTGCTCTCAGGTTTATACGAAGCATCAGCCTTTATCACCTTTTCCCTGACAGGACCCCAGAATCCCCATGGACGAACCGATTTGTAAAAATCAATGAGAACACCATCCTCGTCAGGCTCAGTGGCCAGACTTCCGATTATTGACGCCAGGGCTGCCGCCGCCATGATATAAGGGAAGGCATATAAAGGATCCACACCGGGAAATAATACAGGGCAGATCAGGGCCGATGCTATGCCGAAGACCATTCCCCAGAAATAACCATAGCCGTTGAACCGCCACCAATGCCATTTCAGGATATTTGGCACGGCAAAACCGCCTCCCAGCCCGGATACGATCCACTGCATGACAGAATGGATGGATGTGGCTAGTGTTCCGAAAGAGATGCCAACAACAACGATCGCAATGGATGCCCAGTAACTCATTCTTATGGCTTTTTTCTCATCTGCATCTTTGTTGATATAGCGTTTATAGATATCATTTACGAGATAGGCCGCCCCTGCGTTTACAGTTGAATCAAAGGTAGACATAAAGGCTGCCATGAGGCCGGCAATAATGAGTCCTGTTAGGCCTACAGGAATATAGTTGTTGATCACATAGGGCATAATCATTTCAAAATCAATTCCCGTGCCCATCTCCCTCAGACCGTCACTGAAAAATACCAGCCCCATAAGGGTCAGGCCTGCGACCATAAGCCAGCGGGGAAAGAGCGCCACAGAGACCATTCCGCTCATCATGGCAGCCTCTTTGGGAGATCTGGTTGCAAGCACTCTCTGCATGTCATAGTTGGGTGCGGTTCCGGCCATGCTGTTCAGAATTCCCTTGCAGATGATCATCATCATTACAAAGGTGAAAAGCTCATAGCCGTCAGCAGAGATTTTGTCCATAACAGCAGGGATGTGATTGTTCCAGTCAAGATTCAGTTTCCAGCCAAAGGTAATGGATTTCCAGCCCTCGGGAATAACCGCGTTGAGCATTTCAGGACTGATACGAGTCATGGCAATTACAGCCAGGATTATTGAAACGACAGTAAGTATTGTAAACTGGATCACATCAGTCAGTACAACGCTGTACATCCCGCCCATAATTACGTAGATAGTGGTAATAGACATTAAGATCAGCGCGTATGTATTCGGTGACAGATCCCACGGCAGCAGCACTGCAGCAAAACGTCCCACACCCTGGTGCGCGTATGTGAGAAAACCTGTCACGGAAACAATGGCAAATATCGCCACACTCAGCCGGCTCAGTTCCGCTCCTCTGCCTGAACCGAAACGTGTTCCTATCCATTCTGCCCCTGTGATTACGTTTGAGCGCCGAATCCATCGGGCCAGATATATCATGAGAAATATCTGGTTGAATGTAGGCCACAGCCAGGGAAGCAGAGTCCCTTTTAAGCCATAGATAAACAATATGGTTACCAGCCACATTGTTCCTGTTATGTCGAACATGGAGCTGGCATTGGAGACACCAAGAATATACCAGGGAAGCTTTCTTCCTCCTAAAAAATAGCTCGCGATCCCTTCACTGGCCTTCTTGCGTATCAATATTCCAATAACAACTACAACCACCAGGTACAATAGAATTATTCCCAGATCGATTGCGTGAAGATTCATTTGCAGGCATCTCCCTTTATTTCGGATTAAGATGATCTTTAAAGGATCATAGTTACTATAATACACTCATCATATCATATTCTCATGACGTGAAATGAGGTCATCCTGGCAGTCGCGGGTAAGCTCCACGAAATAGGCTGAGTAACCGGCAATGCGCACAACCAGATTGCGGTATTCTTCGGGATTTTCCTGTGCCCTGTGCAGTTCCTCGGTAGAAACCACATTGAACTGGGCTTCGGCCCCGCCTTTTTTCATATAGGCCTTAACCATGTCGCGCAGCTTGGCGATTCCATCATCACGGCGAAGCGCTGTGGGATGAATGCGAATATTCAGGCACACTCCATCCATGAACCTGCTGTGGTCATAGCACAGCGAAGAGAGAAACACCGCGGTGGGCCCGTTCGTGTCGCGGCTCTGAACCGGAGAGGCAGCATCCGCAATAGGGGTTCCGGTCTTTCTGCCGTCCGGTGTGGCCCAGGTTGTATATCCCTGACCCACATGATCTGCCGCGCCGTAGAGGCCTGCCTTGAAAGTCCTGGTGCGAGTGGAATAACACTCCCTGCAGGTTTCATAATAGGTGTTGATCACCCACTTCATCTGCTCATCTGCATATGGGTCCGCATTCCCGAAGTGGGGCGCTTCATTTATGATCTGCTGTCTCAGCGACTCATAGCCCTCCCAGTTCGCCATAACCGCGTCATAAAGCTCTCTTTGAGTGCAGAGCTTTTTGTCAAAGACCATATATTTTATGGCTGTAAGGGAGTCTGCCACCGTGGCCAGTCCTGTTGCTGTTCCGCCATAGGAATTGTATTTGGCGCCGCCCCAGGTGCAGTCTTTGCCGGACTCCATGCAGCCATCTATGGAGATGGACAGCATGGGGTGCGGGGTGTGGTACTGAACCAGATATTCCAGGTAGTTATTAAGGCTGACCTGTGCCTTGATGTAATAGCTTGCCAGCTTTCGCCACGCCTCTTTGACCTCTTCAAATGAGTTCATGTCATAGAGGTAGCCTGTGCGGATCGAGCTCTGCTCGCCATTAAAGGGATTTTTGCCGTCGTTGATAGCCATACCCAGCAAAACGCTGTAGTGAATGGAAGAATGAGGGGGAGCGATCCCGTTGGCAGCAGAGTAGTCATTGCCCGATCCGGTAATTTCCTGGCAGCCGATAATAGCATAATCACGTGCATCCTCAAGTGTAAACCCCAGTTCCTTCATTATACCGGGAATGATTATGTCATCATTCTGAAACAGGGGCAACCCGCCCACCTTTGTTGATGTTTCCAGGGCCAGCGCCCACAATTCATCGGGTGTATTGCTGCTGACGCGCAGAGAGATAGTGGGGTCATGCAGGCTCAGGCGGGCCAGGCTCTCCAGCACCATGCCGGTGACAGGATTGCTGGCATCCTCACCGGTTTCAGGGTCCACGCCGCCGATGGTGGTGTGGAGATAGGTATTGCCGATACCGATTATTTTAACCAGTTCACCATAACCTCCGCTGTACATGGAATTTATCTTCATAAAAAAGCAGTCCACGATCTCCTG
>CAZJOB010000333.1:0-4510 GCA_964547435.1 uncultured Desulfatiglans sp.
TATCTAAATGGTGTTTAAGTCTTATCTTTACCCACAAATTTTTATGAGGAGCCTTTTATTAAATAGATTCCCGCCTGTGAGGGAATGACAACCTGAGCTAATCCCGGGCAATAACTAGGGTCTGCCCTACAGTTACTTTTTGCCGTTCCCTATACCTTACACCTTAAACCTTATACCATTTCATGATCACTATAATTCACAAAGTTGCTTTGACTTTCTTGGAAGTCCCCAAAACATCATTTCCACAAAGGCGAAAAGCTCAAAAGCCACCTGTTTCAATGCATGCACACCTGACTTCTCTTTCCTCTCTCCTCTTTCCCGCCCCTACCCCTCACATTTAAAAATCATTGTAATTAGAGGGGCCCTATAGTATATGTTCGGCTTGGTTTTTGCAGCAGGGTAATTCACTATGAACTGGAAAGAAAGAATATATTGCGGCAATCTGGCCGCTTCAGACAATGGAAAATCAGTCCGCCTCATGGGATGGGTGGATGCTATACGAGACCACGGAAACCTGCTCTTTATCCATCTAAGAGATGTAAAGGGAATTGTGCAGGTTGTTTTCTCATCCGAAGAAAACCGTGAATGCTATGACATGGCAATATCTCTGAGAGAAGAATATGTTGTTGAGATAACAGGATATGTATGTCTCAGAGAAAAGGGCACTGAAAATTCCAACCTGGGTACCGGTGAAATTGAGGTTAAGGCCTGTGATCTGACCATTCTTGCCGCTTCAAAGGCCCTTCCCTTTAAGATATCGGAAAAGGCAATGGTATTTGGCGAAGAGATTAAAGCAGGACACATGGCAGTGGATGAAGATCTGAGACTCAAATACCGGTATCTTGATCTTCGCCGCCCATCCATGCAGGAGATGTTTAAAAAGAGGTATGAGATCATAAAGATCATCCGCCAAAATCTTGACCGCCATGGTTTTTATGAGATAGAAACCCCTTTCCTTACAAGAAGCACCCCCGAAGGCGCGAGAGATTATCTTGTGCCGAGCCGCGTGCACCAGGGTAAATTTTACGCGCTGCCGCAGTCCCCTCAACTGTTCAAACAGTTGCTCATGATTAGCGGCATGGACCGGTATTTTCAGATAGCCAGATGTTTCCGCGATGAAGACTTGAGACCCAACCGCCAGCCCGAATTTACACAGCTTGATTTGGAGGCTTCATTCATAGACGAGGAGTTCATCTATGAATTGATAGAGGAACTGACAGTCGAGATGTTTTCTATCGGGGGCATAATGCTGAAAATGCCTTTCCCCCGAATGACATGGGATACTGCCATGGAAAAATATGGCAGCGACCGGCCTGACCTTCGTTTCGGCATGGCCTTTGAAGAGGTTACTGATATACTGCGCGATACAGAATACGGTGTATTCAGAAATATCATTAAAAAAGGCGGAGTTATAAAGGGCTTCTGTGTAAAGGAACATGGAGAAGCACTCAGCAAGAATGTCCTTCAGAATGAATATTCCATGAAAATAGTGCCCTCCATGGGCGCCGCTGGAATGACCTGGATGAAGGTAATGAATGACCGGCTTCAATCCAATATTGTTCAGTTTTTCAGCCCTGCAGAACAGAAAGGCATTATTGATAAATTTCACGCTGAAGACGGCGATGTCCTGATGATGATAGCGGAAACATTCAGGAATAAGGTAAACAGTGTCCTTTGCGACCTCAGGCTTCATGTGGCAAAGAGACTCGATCTGATTCCGGACGAACTGTTCTGCCCTGTGTGGATTACCGATTTTCCACTCTTTGAACTCAAGGAAGGCAGGCCCTCTTCACAGCATCATCCCTTTACAATGCCCGACAGGACAGATTTTGATCCCTCAGACATAGAGGATCTGTTGAGTCTTAAATCAAGGGCCTATGATCTGGTAATGAACGGCGAAGAACTTGGAGGCGGGAGCATTCGTATACATGACATGAAAATCCAGAAGATGGTTTTCAAGGCACTGGGATTGACCCGCAGCGAGGCTGAAGCCAAGTTCGGCTTTTTTCTTAAGGCCCTGGAATACGGCGCGCCCCCCCATGCGGGCCTGGCACTCGGTCTGGACAGGGTGATCGCCATGATACTTAAGACTCCTTCTATCAGAGACGTAATCGCCTTTCCCAAAAACAGGAAGGCCTTCTGCCCTCTGACACAGGCCCCTTCTTTTGCTGAAAAGGATCAGCTTGATGAACTGGGACTGGACGCGGGTCTTCGGGGAATGAAGTTTTTAAACAGAGATGATACGGCTGCCTGGGAAGATCTTGATTCAGGAACAGAAAACGCTGAAAGGATATCAATTGACGAAGTAATGCATGTGGCAAAACTGGCAAGGCTGAATCTGACGAATGATGAAGGGGAAAGGTACAGAAAGGACCTTAACTCAATTCTCAGCTATGTTCAATCCCTGGAAAGACTGGATACCGGCGGAATCACACCAATGAGTCATGTCCTTGAAATAAAAAATGTATGGAGGGATGATATTCCTCAGGACAGAAACGATGAAGAATCCCTTCTGAACAACGCCCCGGACAGGGATAATGGATATTACAAGGTTCCCAGGATAATGGAGGACAAATAGCTTGGAATTATGTGATAAAAGTGCAGTCGAACTCGCCGGAATGCTGAGAAAAAGGGAAGTGAGTTCCAGAGAGATAACCGAATCAGTATTTAAACGAATCGATGAAAAAGAGTCCCGAATAAACGCCTATATCACTCAGGCAAGAGAGATCGCCTTTGCCCTGGCCGATAAAGCGGATAAAAGATTCAGGAAGCAGGATAACCTGTCTCTTCTGAACGGAATCCCTGTTGCAGTGAAAGACAATCTGTGCACACGCGGAATAAAGACCACCTGCGCTTCGGAAATGCTTTATAATTATATTCCCGCCTATAATGCAACGGCAGTGGAAAAGGTCATTGATGCGGGTGGTGTTCTTATAGGCAAAACAAACATGGATGAATTCGGAATGGGCTCATCCACGGAAAACAGCATAGCGGGTCCGACGCGCAATCCTGTAAACACCGGTTACGTGGCAGGCGGTTCCAGCGGAGGTTCGGCCGCTGCTGTTGCGGCAGGCGAAACTGTTCTTGCCCTGGGAACCGACACGGGCGGTTCCATCCGGCAGCCTTCCGCCTTCTGCGGAGTCACGGGAATCAAACCCACATACGGTAGGGTTTCAAGGTATGGACTGATATCCTATGCCTCCTCGCTGGATCAGATCGGCGCTATCGGCAGAAGCGTGGAAGACTGCGCGCTGATGCTCAATGTAATATGCGGGCATGACAGGCTTGATACAACATCAGCCCCCGTATCCACTCCCGATTTTCTTGAGTCCATTAAAAATGATCTCACCGGCGTCAGGGTGGGACTTCCTTCGGAATATTTTGTAGAAGGTCTGAATCAGGAAATAAAGGAAAGCATAATGGATGCAGTCGGGCTCCTGGAAAAAAACGGCGCTGTCATCAAAGAGATATCACTGCCGCACACAGCCCACGCCATAAGCAGCTATTATCTTGTTGCGACAGCCGAGGCAAGCAGCAATCTTGCCAGATACGACGGGGTCAAATACGGCCTCAGGGCTGTTGATGAAGCATCCGATTTAATAACAATGTATGAAACAACAAGAAGCAAAGGATTCGGTGACGAAGTAAAAAGGCGGATAATGCTGGGCACATACGTGCTTTCAGCCGGTTATTATGATGCCTATTATCTTAAGGGCCAGAAGGCGCGCGCTCTGATAAAACATGATTTTGACGAAGCCTTTAAACAGGTTGACTGCATTGTTACACCAACTACTCCGTGTCTGCCCTTCAGGGCTGGTGAAAAACTTGATGACCCCCTTGAAATGTATCTTGTTGACGTCTATACAGTATCCCTTAACCTGTCAGGTCTGCCGGGAATGAGCGTCAAATGCGGAAATGTCAAAGAATTCCCAGTGGGAATGCAGATAATAGGCAACGCGTTTGGTGAAGAAACAATACTCAGGGTTGGTCATTCATATGAGCAATTGAGTAAAGCAAAGGACTGAAATGGATTACGAACTTATTATTTGCTTTGAAACCCATATTGAATTGAACACCGAATCAAAACTTTTTTGCAACTGCCCTGTAAAATATGACGCGTCGCCAAACAGTTGCACCTGCCCTGTATGCACGGGGCAGCCCGGTGCTCTGCCCGTGCTTAACAAAAAAGCGGTCGAATATACTGTAAAGGCCGGTCTTGCCCTTAACTGCGCAATAAACAGGCTCTCAAGATTCGCCCGCAAGAATTATTTTTATCCTGACCTGCCCAAGGGTTATCAGATATCCCAGTTTGAAAGACCCTTCTGTGAAAACGGGTATCTGGAGATAACAGGAGACGACGGCAGGCCTTACCCTGTCGGAATAAAGAGAATTCACCTTGAGGAAGACGCCGGCAAACTTGTCCATTCCTCGGACTCCTTTGGTGATGCGGAATACAGCCTTGTAGATTATAACAGATCCAGTGTGCCCCTTCTTGAGATAGTAACCGACC
>CAZJOB010000334.1:0-4510 GCA_964547435.1 uncultured Desulfatiglans sp.
TATTATTTGTCTCATAACCCAGACATAAGATCCTGTTTGGCAGAAAAAACAATAGAAACCTCTTTCGTTTTGCTGTTTATCAGTGTTTGTACCCACAAATTCTTATGAGGAGCTATTTTTAATTTCCTGTTGACAAAACCCGAATACCTTATTTAATTATTTATGAAAGGCAGATCAACATGACTGAGAGAATAAAAGGATTTTTGATATGTATATTTATCGTTTTCTTATTCGTTGCGGTTTTTTCCCCTGTAAATTCCGGCCTCGCATCGAATGCCTTTGCCGAAATGACAGACGGGGAAGTCACTCCGATACTGGACAAATCCCGAATAAGAATGATGATAGAGAAGGCAACGCCTTTGATTGAGGAAATAACAGGCCGCAGGTTTATCTCAGAGATAGATTACAGGATTATCGGCCGCACCGCCCTTCAGAAATTGCTGCTGAAGGGAGAGCTTGAAGGCCTGAAAAAATGGATGTCGGGCATGGGCGAATTTATGATCAAAAGGCGAGCTGAATCCAGCTCTCAGGAAAAAAGCCGGTTCTATATAGGAAGATATTTCAAACAGTCACAAATACTGTATGTGGTTCCGGATAATATTCAGAATGCCATAGAATTATATAATATAAATGATGATGATCTGAATGATTTCCTTTTCATTATTATCGCCCATGAAATGGTCCATGCCATTGATAACCAGCACTATGATCTGTCCGGACTGCTGATGAAAACCCGAACATCAGAAGAATATATGGCCTTAAGCGCGGCAATAGGAGGAAGCGCGGCGTATGTTACAGGGATAATAGCCAAAAGATTGAATATATCGGAAGCTTCCCTTAAAAATTCATTAAAGCTCGACATCTGCATGATGAATGATGAAAACAACGCCAATAAGAGAGAGGTTTTCAACCTTTATTACATAAAAGGCGAGGAGTTTTTACGCACTGTTATGAGAGAAAAAGGAGTTACCGCAGCATATGACGCGATATTCAAATCACCGCCCGTTTTAACAAGGCAGGTACTCTTCCCCGAAGAATATTCTAATCGGTCCGGTTCAGACGCTTTAAGACAACAATCAATAAATATGATACAACAACCATGGAAATGACCGGAATAACAGGCGGTCTGCATCTCACAATCGTTTTTAATAATCTGTTGGACGTTACTCAAAAAGAGATGCTGGACATTCTTAATATGATCTACGATGAATACACAAAAAAAGAGAAGTAAAATCTGTCATTTTACCGTTTAAAACAATCTTATAACACTCTTGTCCAAAAACGATTCACCACAGAGACGCAGCCGCCGCACGGCAGGGCTGAAAGGTCTGACCTGGGGGAAGAAAAGGACAGGAAACATTAACGGCCTTGAGGATGATAATGATGTGGGTCTGGCAGAGGCGTTAAAATTGCTCAGAATCCTGGTAAGGGCTGATTAAGTGAATCCGGGTAAGGTAAAAAACCGTGAAATAAACCATCAGCAATTTCCTGTTGAAATAACTTTTCGTTTCATTATATAAGGCTATGTGTTCATTAAAAATATCATAGACATGAAAATCCATATTTACTTGCTGTATATCCTTTTATGCCTGTTTCTTGCCTCATGCACGTTCAGTCACTCGCCTATAAGGATCAGCAAACCTCCCTCCTCTAAGGTTCAGGCCACTGCCACTGAATCTTATATGGTCAATGGAGAAAAATACTATCCACTGCCGGATTCAACGGGTTTCGTGGAAACAGGAAAGGCATCATGGTATGGGGAAAAGTTCCATGGCCGTTCCACCTCAAACGGCGAAACCTATGACATGCACAAAATAAGCGCAGCCCACAAGACCCTGCCCTTTGGCACCTATGTCAAGGTTACCAATCTTAATAATAATAAGCATATAATAGTCCGGGTTAATGATCGCGGGCCCTTTGTCAAGGGAAGGATAATCGATCTGTCTTACAGTGCCGCAAAAGAGCTTGATATGATCGGTCCCGGTGTGGTTCCCGTAAAGATAATCGCATTGGGAAAAGAGATCAAAAAGGATGTAAACGAAAAGGGCAAGCTACCGGCATTGGAGACAAAGGACCTGAAAACAGGGGAATTCACGGTTCAGGTAGGGGCATTTAAGGATAAAATCAACGTGGACACGCTCGCCCGCAGATTAAGAGTGATATTTGATTATGTTAATATCACAGAATACCCCGATGAAGACAGGGGTATCCTGTACAGGCTTCACGTATCAAAAACCACAACCCTGGACAAGGCCGGAGAAATGGAAAAAATGCTCCAGAATATGGGCTTTACCGGTGCTTTTATTGTAAGGCTTTAGGTCTTATGAATTAATTATTTTGCGAAGCACACCCGAGGGCTTGAATACCACTACCTTTCTTGCCCTCAGACGAAGATCCTCAGAAGTCTGAGGATTTCGGCCCCTTCTCTCCGACTTTTTTTTCACGGAAAGTTTGCCGAATCCGCTGATGAGTATGTCTTCGTCCCTTTCCAGGGAGGCCTTGATACTCTCAAAAAGTTTTTCGACCACTGATCGGGATTTGGATTTGCTGAGTCCCACATTGTTATAAATATTACTGATTATCTTTTCCTTTGTTAAAGCCATTCCCTCCTCCTCATTTTTTTCGGTGTGATCAGGAGACTGCAAATTAAAAAAATGACATATGATAATCCAACAAGACCTGAATACTGTCAAGTACTTATAAAAAGCCGTTTTTTTCCTTAAGTTTCCGGCATACAAAAGGCGGAACCAGTCCTGTAATATCACCGCCGTATCTTGCCGCCTCTTTTACTATTGTGGAGCTTGTGTAAAACCATTTGTAATCGGTCATTAGGAATATGGATTGTACATTCCTGTTAAGTTTTCTGTTCATCAGGGCCAGTTGAAATTCATATTCAAAATCGGAAAGGGCCCTTAACCCCCTCACGACAACATTAGAGCCTTTTTTTTCGGCATAATCAACAAGCAGCCCATCGAACGAGTCTATCTCAATATTATTTTTGCCTTTTAACACCTCTTTTATCATGTCTATTCTCTCTTCAAGTGTAAAGAGAGGTTTCTTGGTGGGATGCACCAGAATTGCTATGATAAGCTTATCAAATATCTTTAATGCCCTGTTTAAAATACTTATATGACCGTTGGTCAGGGGATCGAATGTCCCCGGATAAATTGCCACCCTTTCACTCATTTAAATTTCCTTATTATATATAGTTATCTTTGTTTCTCCATAGATCCTTGAATCGATCAGACGAAGTACACCCATTTCATCCGGCAGATTGTCACTCTTTAATGATTCACAGACAATTACAGCACCTGAAGATAATAAATCCTTTTTTAACAGATCCCTTAATACCGGGGGAATAATATCCCTGCCATAGGGAGGATCAATAAAAACCAGGTCAGCAGGATTTTCTCTTAACCTTTTATCAGGCGCTATCCCCTTAAGGATATCCTGTTTTAGCACAAAGCCTGAAGAATCAAATCCGCATTTTCTCAGATTCTTTTTTATCAGTCCTATAGATTGACCGGAATTGTCAACAAAAAAGGCGCTCAGGGCTCCCCTGCTCAGAGCCTCTATCCCCATGCACCCTGTTCCCGCAAACAGGTCGAGAACGATTCTGCCAGTGAGATCGTTTCCCAGGATGTTAAAAACCGCCTCCCTTACCATGCTCGACGTGGGCCGAATATCAAGCCCCCTGGCTGTTGCCAGAACACGTCCCCTGGAGTCTCCGCCGGTTATTCTCATGCTTTAATGCCCGGGCTGCTCATTGATTAGCTTTTTGACGCCTTATATTCATCGCTTTTCTGATCAATCGCCTTTAGTGCATTTTCATTCAGGACACGTTTTCTGTGATAATACAGGCTTATAACAGGGCCTGAAAGAACATAAAGCAATAAAATAGGGAAAAGCAGAATCCTGGGTTTATATATAATAACAATTAAAATCAGGATAATGACTACAAGCTGGTTAAAATGTCCCTGATCTCTGATATTTATATCTTTAAAACTCATATATTTGAGTGAACTTACCATGAGAAAAGACAGGATATATATCATTAAAATGATTATTATATCCCTGTTTTCCGCGATCCCGGGGATAGCATGGGTAAAAAGTATTAATGAGGCAATAAAACACGCGGCTGTCGGTATGGGAAGACCCTTGAAAAAATTGCTTTTCGCCCCGCTCTTTTCAACATTGAATCTGGCCAGACGCAATGCCCCGCATATGACATACATAAATGCGGCTAGCCACCCCAGTCTTCCAAAGGGTTTCAGTGCCCATAAATAGGCCAGCACCGCCGGCGCTACACCGAAGGCGACCAGATCAGAAAGGGAATCATATTCGGTTCCGAAATCACTCGTGGTGTGAGTCATTCTGGCTATTCTTCCATCCAGCCCGTCAAATATGGCCGAAATAATAATGGCAACAGCCGCCGCTTCAAATCTGCCCTCTATGGAAGAGATTATGGCGTAAAACCCTCCAAAAAGACTGGCAGATGTAAAAAGATTAG
>CAZJOB010000335.1:0-4504 GCA_964547435.1 uncultured Desulfatiglans sp.
TTGTCTCCGTGCAGTTATGGGAGAAGATCTGTCAGGATATTCCGGACCTTGCCGGACAGATTCGCTCAGGCAGATTCGATGCCCTTCGAGACTGGCTGAGAACCAATATCCACGCTCACGGCAGAAAATTCATGCCTCAGGAACTTGTCAGAAAGGTAACAGGTTCTGAAATAGATACAGGACCCTACCTGCGATATCTCGAAGATAAATTTGAAAAGATATATAATTAGGGTGTATTTTATATAATCCTTTAATATTTAAAATAGTTAAACTGGCCCAATCCCAGTATCTTAAAACGAATCATGAGTAAGAAAAGGAAATAACTTGACTCGGAGGCATGGTTCAGGATAAAGCACTCAGAACATATTCACTATAATTTAAAAAGCTCAATAGAAGCCCATGAGATCCACACGGAAATGATGGATATTCTTAAGCAGAAAGTGGTTTACGCATTCAATATCGAAAAGACTTTTCTTAACAAATGCATATAAACATGATATGAATTGTTCCCTGAATATTTAATGGAGGTATTTGATGACCCAATTCTATTTTGACTCAGAACAGGGTATCCTGAAATGCCATTTTACCGGTAGAATGGATACAATAACATGCTCCAGTGAAGATTCGCTGGTTCAGACACAGGTTGCTGAAGCATCAAAATCCCTGACTGCAGAAGGCAATCCTCAGGGCGCCCTGAAAGTGATTTTCGATCTTCAGGGAGTGGATTATATCGCTTCTGCATTCATACGAATCTGTCTTACTGTTGCCAAGGCACTTGAGAAGGGCAATTTTTCAATAGTAAACACCAATCCCCAGATAAAAAAGGTATTTATAATTGCCGGTCTCGATGAAAATTTAAATGTCTCCTGATAATGAGGTCAATCAAATGAAAAAACAAGATGAATCAGCAGTAGAAAAGAATGTGCGGCAGATAGCAGAGGAACTTGTTTCCCAGGCGCGTGAAGCCTCTGCAATCTTTACCCAGTACAGCCAGGAAGAGGTGGACAGGATTGTATACGCTGCAGCAAAGGCGGGTTCCGAGCACAGGATAGAACTTGCGCGCATGGCCTTCGAAGAAACCGGCATGGGGGTTTTTGAAGATAAGGTCATCAAGAACCAGTTTTCCACTGAATATATCTATAATGACATCAAAAACGTAAAGACATGCAGGCTGATATCTGATTCTCCGGAAACCGGCATCATGGAATATGCCGAGCCACTGGGTGTTGTCCTGGGCATTGTTCCAGTAACTAACCCTACCTCTACAGTAATGTATAAATCGCTCATCTCTCTGAAGACCTGCAATTCCATTATCTTCAGCCTGCCGAGAAACGCGCATAAATGCGCCACCGAGGCGGCAAAGATCATGTATGAGGCGGCACTGAAGGCAGGGGCGCCTGATTTTGTGATCCGGTGGACTGAGGCGCCCTCCCGTGATTTGACACACGCGCTCATGACTCACCCAAACATATCTATTATACTTGCCACCGGCGGGATGGGGCTTGTTCAGGCGGCCTATTCATCGGGAACCCCTGCAATTGGCGTAGGGCCGGGCAATGTGCCGGTCTATATCGAAAAGAGCGCGAATATCAAATCCAGCGTCAACGACATACTCATGAGTAAGACCTTTGACAACGGTATGATCTGCGCATCCGAACAGGCAGTTGTTGTTGACCGGGAGATCGAAAAGGAAGTGGTCATTCGCTTCAAGGAAATGGGAGCATACTTTCTCAACCGGGAAGAGATTAAAAAGGTTGAGATAATCGCCATTGATCCTGAAAAGCAGAGCATGTCACCCCGGGTGGTCGGCCAGAAACCGGAACGAATAGCCGAACTTGCCGGCATAAGGATACCAAAAGACACAAGGGTGCTGATTGCACCTCTTAAAGGTGTTGGCAAAAATTTTCCTCTCTCGCGCGAAAAACTCAGCCCTATTCTCGGTTTTTACGTGGTTAACAGCCTTGAGGAAGGAGTAAAGGTATGCACTGACCTCATGCATTTCGGGGGACTCGGGCATACCGCTTCCATTGCATCGGAGAACCCCAGGGCGATTCGTGAATTCAGCGAAACGATCAATGCCGGCCGTATTCTGGTCAATTCGCCTTCCAGTCTGGGAGGAATAGGAGACATCTATAACCGCTTTCATCCATCTCTTACCCTGGGGTGTGGCGCCGGAGGGAAAAACATCACGACTGATAACGTAACAGTAACTCATCTGCTGAATATCAAAAGGGTAACAAGGAGGATGGTTGATATGAGATGTTTCCGCATTCCCGCAGAGATATATTACGAGCCGGGCTCGGTTGACGAATATTTTAAAATTGAAATCAGGGAGATGGAGGCAAAACGGGCAGCTATTATATGTTCAGGCTCCTCTGTCAGGGCGGGGGTCACTGCAAAGCTTGACACTTATCTTCGAAAAGCAGGCATAACCTCGATGACCTTTTCCGATATACAATCTGATCCCACATTTGATACGATTGAAAAAGGCGCTCAGGCAATTAAAAAATTTGAGCCGGATCTTATCATTGCCATTGGCGGCGGATCTCCCATTGATGCGGCCAAGATCATATGGCTCCTGTATGAAAAGCCTGATATAAGTTTTGATGAGATCAGGCTTCGTTTCATGAATATCCGGAAACGAATAGTTCCCTTTCCTAAGCTCGGGAAAAAGGCAAAGTTTATTGCCATTCCGACAACCAGTGGCACTGGCTCCGAGGTTACAGCTTTTTCCGTGGTCACTGATTCAAAAAGCGGTCTTAAATATCCGCTGGCAAGCTATGAGCTGACACCGGATGTGGCAATTATTGATCCTAACCTGACATTAACCGTGCCTCCTTCTGTAACAGCCGACACAGGGATGGATGCCCTTGCCCATGCAATTGAGGCGTATGTTTCGGTTGTCGCGTCAGACTATACTGATCCCCTCGCCCTCAAGGCCATTCAGCTAATCTTTAAGTATCTTCCTATTGCATATAAGGACGGCTCTGACCAGCTTGCCCGTGAAAAACTGCACAACGCGTCCACAATTGCAGGAATGGCTTTTACCAACGCCCTTCTGGGGCTCAATCACTCTATAGCCCACGCGCTTGGCGCGACATTCCACATATCCCACGGAAGGGCAAACGCCCTGGTAATGATTCCTGTCATCCGTTATAATTCCGCACTCCCCGGCAAGTTCGTCCCTTATCCCAAATACCGTTTCCCGCAGGCAAAGGAGCGTTATGCTGAAATAGCCGATGCCCTGAAACTCGATGCCTCAACTCCTGAAAAAGGCGTATTGAGTTTAATCAATGCTGTTGCGGACCTGAAGGCAGAACTGAATATGCCGGAAACAATCAGAGATACAGGCATATCCAGAGATAATTTCGAACCCCGCGTCGAAGAAATTGCCATGGCCGCCTTTGACGATCAATGCACCGGCGCCAATCCCAGTTATCCAATGGTTGAAGACATCGTCAGGATATTGTGGGAGACATATGGTAAACAGGATGAAAAATACGAAAAATAGGTCTGGGCTCTTAACAGATTCAGATGAAAATTCCATTCGGAAATAGCCTGTTGGCAGATGGACACTTGTGATTTTGGACGACCCCGGTCCACATTCTATTGCTGGGTATTAATTGAAATGTCCTTATTGTACTCCGGGAAGCAAAAATGACGCATGACAATACAACATGGAGAACAGCTATTGCATGGACCTTTATCATCGCCGCTGTTCTGGTTACGCAGATTCCTCGTCACAGGATCTCAAATTCATCTCAAATGGGTTCTGTAAATGAAATAAGCAATCAACTGATGGGGAAATACCTGGTAGGCGCGAATTACATGATCAGAGGTCTGAACGCGCCGAAAGGTTCTGTTGAACCATTGATTAACAGGCTTAAAAATGGCGAAAATGCGACAAT
Source organism: uncultured Desulfatiglans sp. (assembly GCA_964547435.1). Taxonomy (GTDB): domain Bacteria; phylum Desulfobacterota; class DSM-4660; order Desulfatiglandales; family HGW-15; genus CAZJOB01. Next base: position 3,909 of record CAZJOB010000335.1, read on the forward strand.
TCCCATTGAAATGATCCCTGTTCTTGCCGAGTTAGCAGGAAAAGAGGCCGCGATTGATGAACTGAAGCGCCTGGCCGCCCAATCGGGCAATGATGACATTGCCGGGGATGTGTTGTTGTTTCTGGATCTTTATGAGAAGGGCAGTTCCTCTCTTGGGCCTCGACAGATCCTTTCTGTCGAGGATTATGGATGGTCGGGCAGGCTGGCATTGAGTCAGGATAAACCGAATGACGATCAATCGCGAAGAAAGATTTTGCGTTCAGCCTTTCGGGTGTTTATTGTGATGCTGATGTTTACCATGGGGGCAATAGCCGCATTGTTGGCCGGCCTGGTCCTGCTAATAGTGGCTATAACCTTTCGGGCAAAAGGCAAGCTTAAAAGCAGTATGATAAGACCGGGTAGTTCCAGCCTGATATTACTGGAAGCTTTCGCGATATTTCTTACCGGTTTAATCACCCTTCCTTCGATAATCCGATTATTATTTCAGAATCTTCGCGTTTTAACACTTACCGGAATCCCGCTGCTGGCGCTTGCGTTTTTATGGCCGGTATTTTGCGGGCTTAACTGGAAGACCTTTCGCACTGCTATCGGCTGGC
>CAZJOB010000336.1:0-4500 GCA_964547435.1 uncultured Desulfatiglans sp.
GCATGAATGCATGTTTTGTGGACGTTATTCGCTGGGATGATGAAGATAATAAACCCGTTGTTGCATATCCGGAAGACTGCGTCTGGTGCCTGGCCTGTGAAGCAGCCTGCCCGGAAAACTGCATCAATGTGATTCCGAATATTCCGGCGCCATTACGGTCATCTTTCTGATCTTACTTAAGGAGAAATACAATGGCTAAGTTAAATAACATTGGGAATATTATATCTACAGATGTGCTGATAGTGGGAGGCGGGATAGGCGGTCTTGCTGCCGCAATAAAGGTAAAGGGAGAAAATCCGGAATGTGACGTATTGATAGTTGAAAAACAGACAACAGGCTGGGCAGGAAAAGCAACAAAGATAGGCGGCATTCTGGCCTTTCTGGGGCCAAATAATAATGCGGAAAAATTCATGGATTTTCAGGTGCGTACATCAGGACTCTTTCTGAATGATCAGGAATTATTGGCCAAATACGTTGAAAGCACCTGCAAGGCGATTGAGCAGTTAGAAGAGTGGGGAAATAAACTTGCGAAAACCCCCGATGGCAACATGCTTTCATTCCCCGCCATGTTTGCGCCGGAATATTCATCCACCTTTATAGATATTGACATGATGCTGCCCATGCGCTCAAGGGCTAAAAAGATGGGCACAAAAATAATGAATAAGATTCATGTGGTTGACCTGTTGAAATATGAAAATCGTGTGATCGGCGCGGCAGGATTTAACATTATTGACGGCAGTTTCAATATTTTTAAGGCAAAGGCGACCATACTGGCAAACGGAAGCTGCGGATATAAGGTAAGGCGTTTCTGGTCTGCCGGAACCGGTGATGGCATAGCAGCCGCCTACAGGGCAGGGGCAGAAATGAGAAATGCCGAATACGGGAACCTTTACGGGCACACGGTGTTTCAGGCTACTGACAGCGGCATGGTGGGGTCTGACTTTCTGGTAAACAAACTGGGTGAAAATCTGGCGCAGAAATATATGCCGGACAGAGGGCCTGCTGGCGTGTTTTTACCCGTTAAACTGGCTGTTGGCCTTGAAAAGGAGATTGCCGAAGGAAGGGGCCCTATCTACTTTGATCCGCCCAAATCAATGCCTCCGCACGGTTTTTCAACCGGACTTCCAAAAATTGAAAAATGGCTTAAAAGAATAGGAGATAAAGAAAAGGAATACGGTATATCCAAAGATTCAAAACCTGAAATTGCAGTGCCTTTACATGGCGAGACATCCTGTATAAAGGTTGACCATGAAATGAGAACCAGTCTTGAAGGTCTCTGGGCCATTGGAGATACAAGCTATGCCGGTTCCGCACTTGCAGGCGCTGTCGCTTCTCCGCCCGGTGTATGTCCCGGTTCCGGAATCATGTTTGCGGTGATAAGCGCTGATTGGGCTGGCGCCTCTGCTGCGGGTTATGTCTCAGAGACATCTTCTCAAAATCCTGACGCCTTTGAGTTAGAGAAAATAAAAGAAAGGGTCTTTGCTCCTGCGAAAGACAGCAATGACCTTTCACCCTGGGAAGCCGTATCTATCCTGGGAAGCGTTGCGGCGCCCATGAAATATAATCTCCGAAGAAGCAAAGATCGTCTTCTAGAGGCTATTGGCATGATTGAAAGATTAAAGGAAAAACTGCCAAATCTTCATGCAAAAGACCCGCACTATCTTGGAAAATGTCACGAGGTACAAAGCATGACATTATGTGCTGAACTGACCTTCAGGGCGGCCTTGATGAGGACGGAAAGCAGGGGCTTTCATTTCAGGGAGGATTTTCCTGAACAGGATGATGAAAACTGGCTTAAATGGATAATTATTAAAGAGGATAAAGGGGAGATGAGACTTACAACCAGGTCAATACCTCTCGATAGATATAAAATAAAAGGCCTGTTGAGTGATTGATAGCGTATATAGGGTACATTATAGTTTCCATATATCGAAATACTTGATCATTTTAGCCGCCATTTGTGCTGTTGTAGAGGGCTATGAGCGCCTCTCTTTCAGTTTGCGGTATTTGCGCAAAGGCCTGGTTCTGCACAATAAAAAGAAAAACTGAAATGATAAAAAAACACACGACACGAATAGATCTTTTACGACTCATGACTTTCCCTGCCTCTTTGATCAACTTGTTTCGATTGGTTAAAAATGTTTTTATATGTAAAGCTGTATGTTTAATTATAACTATTTATTGATAGAATCTTAACAGCAGGAACTTTTATCAGCACGAGTTCAGTATAACCATTCTTTTGGTTATTTGATTTTGGATTTATTTTATAAATAAAAATAGACGCTTTTGCAAGAGCTTTCCCATACTTAAATTATCAATGATCAACATATTTTTGCTGACTCCTTTAATTGTATGGGATTTAGCTCATAGTTAAAATCGAAAGGCTTAAAACATTTTAACCGCCCGTTCGCTTCGCTCACTCAAGTACGCGAAGTACGCCAAGTTTTGACCGAATCGGGTAAGCGGCAAAAACACGACGCTTTACGATTCGTCCAAAGGGTGCCTAAAGATAGAGACTTAGATCATTAGAGCCTTAGAAAAAGCATTGAAATAATGGAGCTTTTGTTCTGTTTAATCAGGAGGGTAAACTTGGATTTTAAAAATGAGCAACCCTTTTCATTTATCGTAAGTTCGGCAGGTTTTCAGCCGAACTACCCGATAAATGAAATTGTTTTTCCTTCGCGCTCTTTGCGTACTTCGCGGTTAAATTGTTTTTATGTTTTAAGCCTTTCACCTTCAAGTTTCCTTACACTCCTTGATGAAATAATACCATTTACTCTGTTATTTTACGAAAGCCTGTTTTTCCAGTATGATGGTTTACGACTGCAATGCATGACCGCCAGGATTAAAATGTAATCTTTTTCAATGGTATATAGCATAAGGAAAACGCCTGGTCATGCAACGTCGGACATCTTCATCTATAAAATGATACAGGTCTGGTTTCTCAACTATTTTTTGGATTGCATTTTCTACTTCAGTGTAGAATGCAGAAGCAAGAGAGGGGCTTTTTTCATAATAATAGATAGCCGCATCTTTAAATTCAGCATGCGCCTCTGGATGGAATGAATAGCTGTTCATTTGTCTATAGCTTTTCGAACACTTTCCATAACTTCAATTCCAGGTACAGGTTTGACTCGGCCGGATCGCACTTCGTCACGACGTTTTTTTACTTCAGCTAACCAGATTTTATCAACTATTTCCTGGTCCAGACTTTCAACAAGCTTCTCAGCTAACAGAGCTCTTGCTTCTCCTGAGAGCTCCATTGCTTTTGTTGCTAATTCGTTCACAGATATAGTCATTTTCTAATACCTCCTCTTTGCAGTGTTACAATTTACATTGAAATACTAACAAATTCAAGAATTTGTTAATAGCTAGAATATATCGGCTAGAAAAATTAAAAGAATGATTTTAATGTTTACGCCTTTCTTGACTTGCGAGCTTTAATCTGTTTTATAATCTCAAAAACCGAAGAAAGGAATAAACATGGACTGTAATGATTACCCTATTCCCCCTAGAGAAAATTATCTGCGTCTTCTTAAAAACGAGGATCCTCAATATCTGTGCCACGAGCATGTCTACACAAACGGATTTTTCTTTGATCCCATACTCCTTGCTTCGCCTTCGAGGATAGAAGGAGAAATCACAAAAGACAGTTGGGGGGTCTCATGGAAATGGATTAGGGGGCATGTTGCGGCCAATCCTTATATAACCGAAGAAACCAGGGTGATAAAGGATATCACTCAATGGGAAAAGTATGTGAAGGTTCCCTGGCCCTCCGAAGTGGCTGCGGATTGGGAAGAAGGCAGGGCCCGCGCGGACGCCTTTGATCGTGAAAACCAACTGCTCATGTGCTGCTGTTTTGGCGGTCTTTTTGAGATGAGTCACTTTCTTATGGGGTTTGAAGACGCCCTGATGAATTACCTGCTGGAGCCCGAGGCAATGACAGAATTACTCACGGTGCTGGCTGATTATAAAATTGAATATATGAAAATGCTTATTGATAACCTGAAACCCGACATGGTCCATTTTCATGATGACTGGGGAAACAAAAAAGACCTTTTCATGGCGCCTGAGACATGGCGTAAAATGATCAGACCCCATTATGAACGCATTTACGGATATATAAAATCCCGGGGGGTTCTGATACAGCATCACGCGGACTGTGTCTGCGCTCCCATTGTGGAGGACATGGTGGAACTGGGAATTGATGTGTGGCAGGGGGTCATTCCCCAGAACAATATAGAGAAGGTTCAGAAGGTGTTGAACGGCCGCATGGCGCTTCAGGGCGGAATAGATGGCGCAATATTTGACTTTCCCGACTGGAACGAAGCCAAGGTGCGAAAGGAGGTGCGACGTGCATGTGATGACTATGTCCCAGCCGGTTATTTTATTCCGTGCATTCCTAATGGTGTGCCCCTCACCCCCGGTATTAATGATGTGGTAGTTGATGAAATAACCGCTTATGGCAGGGATTTTTTTATCCGTTTAAAGGAAGGAAAA
>CAZJOB010000337.1:0-2795 GCA_964547435.1 uncultured Desulfatiglans sp.
TATTATCATGGTCCTTTATGAGTTTCAGAAAAACGCCGGATTGAGTTGGATCAAGCTGAATTATTACGCTCAGGAGATCATCTATCCTGCTGCATGGAAAGGGAATTCCCTTTTCATTGGCATCTTCAATGTGCCTGTGAGAAAGGGCAGAAAACCATATTTCGACATTATATTCGATCGCAATATTCTTGAATTCTTCAAAAACGCCTTTATCAGTATTTTCAAAATCCAGGCCATCCACTATCAATGAATCTGGTTTAAATTCAACATTTTCAACCAGATTATTCAAGTTGTTTATGAGTCTTTCTGTCTTAAAGCTCCTGTTCATATAAGCCAGTATCATTCGGTTTCTGTCCAGATACATTCTTGCCTCTGTTTCATTCTTTATCTCAAGGGCTTTTATAAGATCGGAAAAAATAACATTGTAATAGGAAGCAACCTTTTCAGGGCTGTCATCAAGGGAAACATGCACGAGTTTTTCTTTTCGAAACAGCTTATCAAAGGCTATATGTATCAGGCAGGCAGTCTTGCCTACTCCGGCCCTTGCCATCAAAACGCCCAGGTTTCCTTTTCCAAGGGCCTTATTAACAGACATCTCAAGCAGTTTTAAAGGACTGACCTTAATAAAATCATTCATTTTTTACTTCCCTCCCTTTGCCTTCTCAGCAAGTTTTTTCTTTAAATCCTCAGTCAGACTTTCCGGCAGTTTGGAATATCTGCTGAATTCCATAGTGAATTCCGCCTTTCCCTGGGACATAGACCTCAGGGTGGTTGCGTATCCGAACATCTCTGCCAGAGGCACCTCCGAATCAACGGCAGTGAATACACCATCCTCCGTTGAACTGATTATTATTCCACGCCTCTGATTTATGGATGACATGACATTTCCCTGAAACTCGGACGGGCATTCCACTGAAACCTTCATAATAGGTTCAAGGATTATAGGCTTTGCCTTTAAATATGCGCTGTTAAAAGCCCCTACAGCGGCCTGGGTAAAGGCCATTTCCGATGAATCCACGCTGTGATAGGCGCCGTCATTAATAGTAATCTTCATCCCTAATACCGGAAAGCCTATCAAACGTCCCTTTTTCAGACATGATTGAAAACCTTTGTCAATTGCAGGGATATACTCCGTGGGAATAACGCCGCCCTTTATTCCATTGACAAACTCATAGCTATCGGTTTCAGAGGGCTCCATAAACCCTGCAACCCTTCCATACTGGCCCGCTCCACCTGTCTGTTTCTTGTGCGTATAATCAAACTCCGCCTTCATTGATATTGCTTCCCTGTATGCTACCTGAGGCATGCCTGTTTCAACCTCGGCATTAAATTCCCGTTTCATCCTCTCCACGTAGACATCAAGGTGCAATTCGCCCATTCCCGAAATGATAGTCTCGCTCGATTCAGGATCAACATAACTGCGAAAGGTCGGGTCTTCTTTAGTGAACCTGTTTAAGGCCTTTGACATATTGATACGGGCCTTGTTGTCCTTTGGAACAATGCATAGAGATATAACAGGCTCGGGCACAAATATTGAGCTCATGGTGTATCTCAGGCTGCCGTCCGTGAAGGTATCGCCTGAATAACAATCCACACCAAACAGGGCCACAATATCCCCTGCTCCGGCCTCTGAAATATCCTCCATTTCATCGGCATGCATGCGCGCAAGTCTTCCCACCTTTATCTTTTTTCTGTTCTTGGTGTTTACCAGATCATCACCTTTCCTGATCGATCCCTGGTACACTCTGAGATATGTCAATTGCCCGTAAGGCGTTACCTCCAGTTTAAAGGCAAGGGCTACAAGGGGATCGGTTGAATTTGATGACAGCTTTACCTCTTTTTCATCGCTGTCAATATCAAGGGCAATATTGTCGACATCAACAGGGGCCGGCAGATAGTTGTTCACTCCATTCAGCAGATACTGGACTCCAATGTTTTTATAGGCTGATCCCAGAAAAACAGGGGTGAGCTTTCTTTGAAGAACGCCTTTTCTTACTGCCTCGTGGATCTGTGTTTCAGTTACAGTTTCATCAAGGACCGATTCCATTAGTTCATCTGAAAACATTGAGGCGGCATCGAGCAGTTCTTCCCTTCGCGCTTTAGCCTCTTCAATAAGGTTGCCGGGTATCTCCTCTATTCTCAGATCATCGCCAAAGGGGCCTTTAAAATATACGGCCTTCATGGCAACAAGGTCTACTATACCTTTAAGATCCGCTTCCAGGCCTATGGGTATCTCCATGAACACGGCATTATGGTTCAGTCTTTCTTTCATCTGTTCAAAGACCCTGTATGGATTGGCCCCTGAACGGTCACATTTATTTATAAACGCCAGACGCGGCACATTGTATCTGTTCATCTGCCTGTCAACAGTAATAGTCTGTGACTGCACGCCACCTACGGCGCACAAAACAAGAATGGAGCTGTCAAGCACCCTTAAGGCGCGTTCAACTTCAATAGTGAAGTCAACGTGTCCCGGGGTATCAATTATGTTTATCCTGTGCCCGTTCCACTCACAGTAGGTCGCGGCAGATGAAATAGTTATTCCGCGCTCCTTTTCCAGTTCCATTGAATCCATTGTAGCGCCAACGCCATCCTTGCCCCTCACCTCATGAACGGCGAATATTCGTTTTGTGTAGTATAGTATTCTTTCAGTAAGGGTTGTTTTTCCTGAATCAATATGAGCACTGATTCCTATGTTTCTTATTTTAGTAATGTCTTCTTTCATATAAAAACCTCTTAAAAAATTAAAAGAGGCCCATATTAATGAGCCTCCTCAAAATAGATTAACTCAAGAA
>CAZJOB010000337.1:2805-4496 GCA_964547435.1 uncultured Desulfatiglans sp.
AGAACCAAAAAACGCTTTATTCAAGACAGACAGCAGGGTGATTTTTCCACAGAATTTTTCCGTTATATCTGATGGATAATGAGTCGCCTTCTGTTTTTCTATGCGACCATTCATATTATTGCCTGACTGGAATAAAGCGATTTTTCCGCCATTTTAACCATATTTAATTCTTTTTCAAGCTTCTTTTTATTTTTTTTATTAAATTCGATATAAAGTCCATCTTTAATATAGCAAACTTTCCTTTCCTTCCCTATGTATATGAATAGCACCCTAAAATACTTTATTTCCTCTTTTTTCTTGACAGTTACATAATTTTAATATATTTTAACATAGTTTTTGATATTTGATATCTAATTATATATTATTACAGACCTTAAATACAGCGCTGAACCATGTTTATTAAAATATAATCAGCAGCAGGAATTTGAAATATGTGGCTTTACAGAGAACGTTTGAACATCAACGAAAGACTTAGACGATCATTATATGAGATAATGCGTGATATTCTTGAATCAAAATTAGTGAAGATTTCTCTTATTGATTCTTTTTATAACCACCTGAAAAATAACGTCGAATACAATTTCGTCGATAAAAGAGAACTTAAGCCCAAATCAAAAAAAATGGAGAAGGAATCGGAGTTATTCAGGACATTCATAGTCATTTTCTGTGAAGGGATTATACACCCTTCATTAAAAAATTACATTCGTTTTTTTCCTGAAAACAAGGTCATCAAAAAAAATATCGAATATCTTGGAAACTATAAGATCTATAAAAATTTTTACAATAATATCAAATATTTCGAAAGACCGGCCTTTCTCGACTTTGTTGAAGATCTTTTGCATATCGACTATGCCCTGCTTATTCAGCAGGATCCTGCCCTGAAAAATAAAAACAGGTATGCGCTTACCCATTTTCATGTAAAAATTGACTGGCCTATTGCCGACGCGGCCGAAGACCTTGCAAAGTGGCTGAGATATATACAGAACAATCTGTACGAAAATGGCGATAAAACCGCCAGAATCCTTCAGAATAAGCTTTTCGAGTATTATGGCTGTCATTACAGTGTGGGAGGAAGAAGGACCGCGGCCCTTATAGCATCCCAGCTTCTCAGAAAACTGGATGCTATAAGCACTATTTATATCTCCAGTTCAGAATCCAGATCCATGATCAAATATTCCGAACGAGGAATTTCCAAGTTTTTTCTCATTCAACTGACCAACAATCAGATTATAGCCCTTGCCATGAAAGAAGGAATGGACGTGGAAGAATTCAAGGCGTCGTTTCTTTATCCGGCAATGGACTATTATGTAGGCATCTCGGAAGCTGTTTATGACTACACCATCTATTCAAAACCACCCGATGACGGAAAACTCAGAAAGATAAAGCCCGCCTATAACTGGCTGAGGCTCATGGATGAATTTCTCCATCCAAGGCCGGAGTTAAACCATCTCAGGCCAATTAACTACAACTGGGTGTACGCGACTGAATAATTTTCGGACGGCCGGCTGGACAAGCACGAGGATTACTTTGTACACAAACTGGCAGGCCTGTTAAACCTGGATCACAAACAACTGATCGACGCCAAAATCAGGGCTCAAAAAGTCCCTTAATCTGTGTATAAATGGGGAAATTTATTAGGCTCCTCATAAAAATTTGTGGGTAAAGATAAGACTTAAACACCATTTAGATAT
>CAZJOB010000338.1:0-4461 GCA_964547435.1 uncultured Desulfatiglans sp.
TCACCCTGAGCGAAGCGAAGGGTCTCTATTTTATGACCAGTCACATGCCAGATCACGCCATTCAGAATAGCAGGATCATGAGAGATTCTTCGCTTCGCTCAGAATGACAATGGTAGATAACTCAATCATTGTGAATGCTGGAATCCCATAAAAATCTTGTACTGATTGGCTTGAAAATCCGCACCTAAAAAATTTGCATATAATGCAATAAAACAGCAAAATTAAGGAGTTATGCCTTTTGAGAAATTAGGATACAGCCAAACAATTTACTTGGGCAGCAATGCTTGAATATTTTGTTTGATAAAGTATTTTTTTAATATGTTGAATTGACTGTTTTATGTCCTTTTTTAGAATTTTTCGTCATTATTTTGACATAACTTTTCTGTTCATTGCGAGATGCCGGACATCCTGACAATCATAAAGGTGGCATGAGAATTGCAAAATTCATATTCAATTTTGGATCACTCTTGTACAAAAATGGTTCGCGCAGGCATTGAGGCGAAGTGATAAATAATAATGGTTCATGGTTTACGGTATAAGGTTTATGGTAAAATCAAAAAAATCTGTAGGGGCAGGCCTGCGCCTGGCACGCCATTGCCTTGGCGACGGCGGTTGCCTGCCCGTGAAGATGCCAGATTGCACATTTTAACCGATAGCAATTTAATCAATATGGGACGAATTATCTGCATTGCAAATCATAAGGGCGGGGTCGGCAAGACCACAACAGCAATAAATCTGGGTACAGCCCTTGCCCTTGCCGAAAAAAAGACCCTGCTCGTGGATATTGACCCGCAGGGACACCTTGCCACAGGAATGGGCATTGATAAAGCCGTAATAAAAACGCATACGGACGATGTATTACAAAAAGAAAATGATCTTTCCGGTTTAATAATGGATTATGAAATAGATTGCCTGAAGATAATTCCCTCTCTTATGGGTCTGGACAGTGGAACACTTAAAAGGGGACCCATGAGAGGCGGTCTGTTAAATGATCTGCTGAAGCAGCAGAAAGATAATTTTGATTATATCCTGATAGATTGTCCCCCATCTATCGGATTCCTTACAATCAGTGCAATGACAGCTTCTGATTCCATATTGATTCCGCTTCAGTGTGAATATTTTGCTGTCGAATCTCTGGAGCAATTACTGAAGATGATTAAACAGATCAAAAATAAAAACAGTCCCGACCTCGTCATAGAAGGGATTCTTCTTACCATGGTTGACACAAATGAAGAGTTTTCCCTTAAAATTGCGGATGAAACGCGAAAGCGATTTAATGAACTGTTTTTCAAAACAATGATACCCAGATCGGGAAACCTTATAGAATCGGCCTTTTATAGAAGGCCTGTTTTCCTTTGGAATATAACATGCGAAGCATCGCGGTGTTATCTCAATCTGGCAGGAGAGATAATTGAAAAAAACTGATCTTTTCAATGGAGTACGATCATGAAAATAACAGATGCGGAAATAATAAAAAACAGTGAAAGGGACCTGATTGACGCTATCACTGCTGACCTTGACTGGGGCGCCATCGAGGAAATCTTTCAAAAGGAGCACAATCTCGGCATTGAAGAAGACATAGAATACAAGAGCGGAGATATAGTAGCACTTGAGAACCAGATAGCTTATAAACTGGAATTCGAGGTAAAGGTAAAGCTTTCAATAGTGCTTGACAGAAATGGGAACTATTTATCCCTTGCGGTAAAAGGTAAATCGGATAATACTGATTAAACAACTTATGGGAAGATATCGATGGAAGAACAGACAGCTCAGGAAAATGTAACTTCTAATGTAACGAAAGAAGAAAATACCACATCCAATGAAAGTTCATTTAATGATAAAAACAGCATTAAGGATATAATTGATAGATTTGACGAAATCCTCGGCATGCAGTTAGAGAGGCTCCTGGACACAAGGCTGGGAATTGATGAACTGCCTTTAAACATATTCAATGTATCGAGTATTGTCCTGCTTGCAACACGCGAGACTGAAATAGACGCATTTCCTTACCAGCCGCCGCCACGTTACACTCAGGAGAGCCTTTTTGAAGAACTTCTTGAGACCAGCATTGACCCCGGCGATCTTCTCACATCATGCATCAAGGGCCTGGAAGACAGAGGATACCTCGAAATTGCCGATGATGGAAGACTCTTATCAAAAAAATCCACTCTCAGCACTGCCCAGTTGCTCGACCGGATCTTTCCGAACATGCCAGGCCTTAATATGGTTGCATATCTGGGCCAGATGATAGATGAGGTTTTAGCAAAACGAAAAGGGGTTGACGAGGCATCCATGCAATTCAATCAGTTGCTTGATATGCAGGGCATTCCTATCAATTCCGGAGGTTCTGTTCCATCCAAAACACCCAATAAAAGGCATCCTCACCTGAGACTCGGTGAAACTTCTTCTCCAAAGGCCAAAAAAAAGCCTGTCATTGTTCCATACAGGCCCGCCGATATATTCAGTGCGCTTGAGATTAAGACCGTGGTCTCAAAACCATCCTTTATAAAACCTCCGGAAGAATCAGATACACGGGATTTTATTACAGAGCAAACGCCGGATCTGGAATCAATTGAAATCCGCGGAAAAATATCAGAAGAACCTGAAGAAACAATCGCGCACCCTGAAATTGAAAGCGAAACAGATATTTCTGTTGACCTGCACACAGAGCCTCAACCGGAGGAAATGAAAGAAACAGAAGCCAGTGCGCCGACTATCAGCCTGGAAGATGATTTTGAGCCTCCTGACGACACAGACATCGAGGAGAGGATAGCCCAGTTTGAAGAAAAACTGGGTTTGATTTGTCCGCTTTGCAGATCGGCTGAAATCAAGGCAAATGAGACAGCCAAGGGTAAGGCCTATTATCAGTGCGCAAATATCGAATGCGGTTTCATAAGCTGGGGAAAGCCCTTTTATATCCAGTGCCCGAAATGTGAGAATAATTTCCTTATTGAGGCGGCAGACAACACGGGAAGGATCATGCTGAAATGCCCCAGGGCCACATGCACTCACTGGCAGAAATTTCCATGGGATGAGGATGAAGATCATCCTGATGCGGATGGTGTGAATGTCGATACGCCGGGTGAACCCAAAAAAAAGGTCAGAAGAGTCAGAAGAGTTGTTCGAAGGAAAAAGAGAAGCTGAAAGTGTTTAAAAGTACTCAGAATGACAATTAAAACTCAGAATGCATCTTATAAATAGTTGCATGGCCAACGCTGCGCCTGGCCCTACATAATTCCGGTTTATAGGAATTTCCTATGATACACACAATCATTATCGAATAATCCAGTTTGACACAATCTATTATATTTATAATAACCTCCTCTCAAAAATAAATATTCTCATAATTTTGCTATTTATCAAAAAGGAGAAAAAGCAATGAAAAAGCGTTTGTTCACTATTATTCCTGTTATTTTATTCTTGTTGATATGTTCGATTAATGTATCTGCTGCGGATTCGGTTTCAGATGCCCTGAAAAATGGAAAGGTAAACGGTGAATTCAAGGTCTGGTACCAGACAAATGACAATGATATCGCTAACAATAGTATTTTTGAAAAGGAAAACAGCGCCTTTGATGCCGGTTTCAATCTTGGTTACAAAACAGACAGTTACAAGGGTTTCAGTTTTACGGCTGATTTCTATGCTATTGACGACTTAAGCGCATTCGATAACTTTGCGAACAGCAGCACCCATGGAGTAGATCACAACAAAACCGCCTCATGGCTGGGGCATGCCTTTCTAACATACAAGAGGAACAACACCCTTTTAAATATTGGAAGACAGGACCTGAAAACCCCTCTCATAGACAGTGATGCCTGGGCAGTATTTTCAAACAATTTTAATGCTGTCTATCTGGAGAATACAGACATAGCCGATACCAGGTTCGTGGCTTCCTATGTATTTAAAGAAAGAAAACTCAAAAGCGATAGGTTCGATGATTTTGGCGATGACGGCGCTTTTCTGTTTGGAGTGGTGAATAAAACTATTAAAGATACTACATTGACCGGTTATTACTATCACATGGATACTATTCTATCTGATATAAACGCCATTTATCTTGAAGCCGCAATAAAGATTCAGAAGGTAAACCTCGCAGGGCAGTATATCCTCTTGAACCCTGACGGCAATAATATGGATAACACCAGCGCCTTTGGCCTCAGGATATCATCAAAAATCGGGAAATTCGATATTGCGGGCGCTTTTACTTCGGTTGGCAGAGGGACCATGATTGCCGCAAAATTTTCCGACAGTAATTGCAAGACGCCTCTTTATACACAAACTCTCTCCGGCGACGGTGATATAGCGGGCGCCACTGACACGGATTCATATAAGATATCCATCGGGCTTAATCCCATTGATAAACTGAACATAAGCGCGGCATTCGGCTATTATGATCACGGCAGTGCTTCTTCGGCCAGTCCCGATGATGTAACAAAATCCCATGAGCTGACAGTAACATAT
>CAZJOB010000339.1:0-4456 GCA_964547435.1 uncultured Desulfatiglans sp.
AAAAGGAAAAGGAAGCCCGAAAGGCGAAAGAAGAGCAGGGACAGGGGGAGCCTTCTCAGGAAGAAATGCCTGACAACGATGAGGAAACAGAAGAATACAGCGAGGTGGAAAATGGAGACGAATAATAACCGCAGAGGAATGTCCTTTCACAGGCGAAAAGTCTGCCGGTTTTGTGCGGACAGCAACCTGAAAATAGATTATAAAGACGCCAAAATGCTGAGGATGTTTACCACGGAACGAGGAAAGATTGTTCCCCGAAGGATATCGGGTAATTGCGCCAAACATCAGAGGGTGCTTACCGTGGCAATCAACAGGGCAAGAAATATTGCCCTGCTGCCCTTTACAACGGCATCTATCAGGTAGAAGAGCACGCTCTCTTAAGACATGACCGGTTCAAATATAACAGGATTCACCATATCGGTCATTTTCGTTCTTTTTTTATCCGCGTTGATGCCCTTTTTCAGTTTACTGATACCGCTTCCTTTTCTCTTTTATTCAAGCAAACTGGGGCTGAATCAGGGCATTAAAATCGGATTTTTCTCCCTTCTGGTTGTGGGGATTCTGACGAAAATAATCGGTGGCTATCCTGACCTGCTGCTAATGGGTATGGTATTCGGTATAGCAGGATTTATAATAAGCGAGATATTCAGACGAGGCTATTCATTTTCCCTTACCATCTTCTGGGGCACGACCCTCATGTTTTTATTAGTCTCGGGTTTTATCTTTTTTATAGCCCTTTCCAGGGGAATGACGCCGGTTGAGATGATCATAAACGACCTGCAGATCAATTTTGATAAAGTTATCGAGCAGTTTGAACAAAGCGTTAATGATAAAGAAGTTATTGCTCAGTTGCGGGAGTTGTTCGGTTTTGTTCTGGATCGGGTCAAAAAGACATACCCGTCTCTTTTTATTGTGGGAGCGGGTTTCGTGGTATGGTTGAATGTTGTATTGAGTAAACCCCTTTTTATTCGCAAGGGTGTAAGGTACCCTGATCTGGGTTCCGTGGATGCCATGATGGCGCCTGAACATGTGGTCTGGGGACTGATTGCAGCGGGATTTTCTTTTATTTTTTCGATAAAATATATTGAATTTTTCGCGCTGAACGCCCTGATTGTTTTTGCCGGGATTTACGCTTTTTATGGATTTTCCATATTAATTTTCTTTTTTAACAGGTATAATGTGCCGCGCTGGATGCGATTGGCGGTTTACATTCTAATAGTATTGCAGCAATTGTTTTTTGTACTCGCCCTGGCGGGGCTCTTTGATCAGTGGGTTGATTTTCGAAAAATCAAAAAAAACAGAAGCGAATCAAGTTAACGTTCAAACCCGATGACATTAAAAACAATCCGATTCGTTTGACATAACAGGAGGAAGTTCAATGAAAGTAATATTAAAGACAGAAATAGATGCATTAGGCATGGAAGGCGATACAGTTAATGTAGCTAAAGGTTATGCCAGAAATTTTCTTATCCCTCAGGGTTTCGCGCTGGAAGCCACCAAGGGGAACATAAAGTTCATGGAATCCCAGAAGAAAAAGATCGACGCCAGAAAACTGAAGGCAATGGAAGCAGCGGAGAAGATAAAAGAGGAAATAAAGGACCTTGTAATCAACATCAACCAGAAGGTCGGTGAAGGGGACAAGCTTTATGGCTCAGTAACCACAATGGATATAACCGATCAGATGGAAAAGCTGGGTGTTGCCATAGACCGGAAAAAGATAGTCCTGGATAAACCCATAAAGAGCCTGGGTGAATTTGCGGTTCCCATAAGACTGCACCCCAAGGTGACTGCTTCCATTAAAGTCATTGTTTCTCCGGAAGTGTAGTTAACCTGACAGCAGGATTTGAGTTTAATGAATGTAGTCAAAGAGAAGGCCATTACCCCATCAGTCAAAGCGCCGCCTCACAACATGGAGGCGGAACAGTCCATTCTGGGCGGCATCCTCATAAACAACGATGCTATGAACCAGATTATGGACATACTTACTGCCGACTGTTTCTACCGGGAGGCCCATGCCCATATCTTTCAGGGCATGATAGATCTCTATAATAACAGTGAGCCAATTGATCTGATTACCCTTTCCCAGCACCTCAGGGAAAAGGGGCTTATTGAAAAGGCAGGAGGCATTGATCATCTTACTTCTCTGGTTGAGGCAATATCAACTTCCGCGGGCATTGCATATCACGCTGAGATTGTCAGAAGCCATTATGTCCGCAGAAAACTCCTTTCACAGTGTTCGGTAATCGCTGAAGCCTGTTTACAGGACTGGCAGACCACCGACGAATTGCTGGATCTGGCGGAACAATCCATCTTTAATATCGCTGAGGAAAAAATCGGTGAAGGCCTCGCCTCCATGGAAAAGGTGGTAAACGAAAGCTTTAAAAAACTGGAAAGCGTTTCGGCCCATGAAGGTTTTATAACGGGAATTCCATCCGGGTTTAACGATTTTGACCGGTATACCGCCGGTCTTCAGCCCTCTGATCTGATAATCCTGGCGGCCAGGCCAAGTATGGGAAAAACGGCCTTAGCCCTGAATATAGGATATAATGCCGCCAAAAAAACCGGCAAGGGGGTGGCGGTTTTCTCACTCGAGATGTCAAAAATGCAGTTAGGCATGAGACTCTTGAGCTTTGAAGCACAGATCAATGCCACAAAACTGCGCACCGGGACGCTCAGGGACAGGGACTGGACAGATCTGACCCATGCTGCCGATGTGCTGGCGGGACTTCCTCTTTTTATTGACGACACTTCAGGAATAGGCGTGCTGGAAATGAAGGCCAAGTGCCGGCGATTGCTTAAAAAAACCGATCTTGCCATGGTTATCGTGGATTACATACAGCTTATCCAGGGAAGAAGGTCCGCGGAGTCGCGCCAGATAGAGATATCCGAGATTTCCAGGTCGCTTAAGGCACTGGCCAAAGACCTGAATGTTCCGGTAATTGCCCTTTCACAGCTCAACAGAAAGGTGGAGGACCGGCCCAACAAACGTCCTCAACTGGCAGATCTGAGAGAATCCGGGGCCATCGAACAGGATGCGGATGTCATAGCTTTTATATACAGGGATGAGGTATATAACCCGACCAGCGAAGATAACCGCAACGTGGCCGAGATTATTCTGGCCAAGCAGAGAAATGGTCCCACAGGTTATTTTAAACTGACCTTTCAGCCGGAATTCACTCGTTTCAGGGATTACGCTGAAGAAGAAAACCTTTATCGAGAGGTCTAACCATATTTAAAGTCCAGGGTAAAACAGGCAGCCTCAAATCCAGCCAGATCAAACTTCTCGAGAGACTTTGTCAGAGAAGGATATCCCGCCATGAGATCATCTCAAGAGAACTCATCAGGCAGATCGCCTCCATTTCATTTGAAATAAAAAGGCAGATCGCCCTTTTGATAACACGAAGAGGCGATGTCGCTTTTATTATTGTGGGTGATGATAAAAGCGTGCAGATACCCAATCTTGGAAGATTCAGGACAGGCGCGGGACGTCTTAACGGACTAAGATGCGTGCATACGCACCTTCAGAGGGAATCCATTTCAAAAGAGGATCTGACGGACATGGCGCTTCTAGGGCTTGACCTGATGGCCACTGTCCAGGTGAATGAACAGGGGATGCCAGGGGCCATTGAATACGCCCATATTCTTCCGGATAATCCCCAGAACAGGGGCTGGCTTATAACCTCTGTCCCGGACATAGGACAACTGAACATTGATTTTGAAGAATTTATTAAATCCCTTGAAGATGAATTTGCCCGGACAGGAAGAAGCAAGTCACTAACAAAAAGGCAAAAGGCCATTCTTGCCGGCGTGACAACCGGCCCTACGCGAAAGGCCAGGGAATCTCTTGATGAATTGATCACTCTCGCTGTCTCAAATGACCTTCAGGTGGTCGATACAGTAATTCAGAATATAAAGGAGATGAATCCCCGCTTCCTGATGGGAAGGGGGAAGCTGAGTGAACTTGCGCTCAGGTGTATTCAGAGTGATGCGGATCTCCTGATATTTGACAATGAACTGACGCCCGCCCAGGTAAGGAGTCTCACTGATTACACTGAACTCAAGATCATAGACAGGAGCCAGCTCATTCTTGATATCTTTTCCAGACGCGCGGTCACCAGAGAAGGTAAGATACAGGTAGAACTTGCCCAGTTGAAATACCTGCTCCCGAGACTGGCAACCAAAAATACTGCAATGTCCAGGCTCACCGGAGGGATCGGAGGCAGAGGCCCGGGAGAAACAAAGCTTGAGATAAACCGCCGTCGCGCCAGAGAAAGGATATCCAAGCTCAACACGGAACTCACCCGAATAAAAAAACAGAGAAAGGAGAGGCGAAGTCTGAGAAACCTGAACAGATTGCCGGTTATTTCTATTGTGGGATACACAAATGCCGGAAAATCCACTCTGCTCAACAGCCTGACTCAGAGTCATGTTGGCACCGGAAACCGCCTTTTTGAAA
>CAZJOB010000340.1:0-4450 GCA_964547435.1 uncultured Desulfatiglans sp.
CCTGCTCATTCAGGTAATTAAAAATTACCCAAACAAGCAGGTCAAAAAGTTTTTCTCAGTGTTCTCAGTGCCCTCCGTGGTGAAAACGGTTTTCGCCTTTACTAAAGCTCAAAGGTTCAAAGGCTCTAAATCTCTAGCTTTTCAGTATCCAGAACAACCTTATTTGACATTTTTTATATAGAAAGCAATAATTAATCATATTTTTTAAAGAAGAGGTTTCCATGCGAACCGAAAATAAATATGAAGAAATGTTAATAAAAGAGATGAGATGCATTCCAAAAGAATCACAATACCGGGTGATCCAAATGCTTCGTGCTCTCAGGGTAAAAAAAGATATTTCATATAACTTAAAAAGATTGTCAGATACCGATAGTGGCCTTTGTGGTATATGGAAAGACTCGAGAGAAGCTGATGAAATAATATCTGACATTAAATCAGCTCGAACAGGATTTGGTGATAGAAATATTGACCTATGAACTATCTGCTTGATACCAATATATGTGTTTACTGGCTCAAAGGTAATGAAAAAATAGAAGCTAAAGCCTTATCTGTTGGCCTTGATAACATCTCAATTTCTTTCATTAATCTAAGTGAACTATATTATGCTGCCTATAAATCAGAAAAACAAAGAGAGAATATTTTGGCTATTCAAAAAATGCTGGAAAAAATCGATATCATCGATTCCAGTGAAGCAGTGTGTAATTTGTTCGGAAGCCTGAAAGCGAGACTGGGAAAAGAAGGGATGATTCTCGATGATGCGGATTTATTTATTGCTGCATGTGCGATTGAACATCAATTAACATTGGTATCAAATAATGAGAGACATTTTAGTAGAATAAAAGAATTGAAATTGGAAAATTGGGTGGGTTAATGTTACAGGAAAACCTTATAAACAATCCAACAAATCCAGCATCAGGTATCCAGTATCCAGAATAACCAATCAACGAATTACCGGAATTCCTATAAAGAAGGGAAAATAATTAATTAAGGACGTCCCCATTGACTTTTCATTTATCGTATGGCTGCCTGATTTTCCGCGGGCTACCCGATAAATGAAAAATTGTTTTCTTGGTGTACTTAGCGAACTTTGCGGTGAAAATGTTTTTAAGCTTTTATGATTTTAACCAGTATCCAGAATATCTAATCTGTCAAGATTCAAGACCCCGTTGTTTTGCATATCCCGTTGACATATCCCATGACATTATTTATATTATGGAAAAAATGAAGAGGGAATGAAATGACATCCATTCAAACAAAAATATTCAAGAGTAATCGTAGCCAGGCTGTCAGAATTCCAAAAGAAATTGCCTATCCGGATTATATAAGGGATATAGAAATTACAGCCATTGGCAACAAGCGGGTAATATTGCCTGCCGGACAGTCATGGGATGACTGGTTTGATGATGAAGGAGTTTCTGAGGATTTTATGTCAGATCGAAAACAGCCTTAAGATCAGCTTAGAGACCATCTGTAATGTTAAAGTATCTGCTTGATACCAACATAGTTATTTATACCATGAAAAATCGTCCTGAGGATGTAAAAAAACAATTCAATAGATACCATGGTCAAATGGCAATTTCATCAGTAACCCTGGGAGAATTGGTTTTCGGAGCAGAATTTTCACAACAGGTTGAAAGAAACCTGGCTGATATATCGGCATTTATCGCAAGGCTGGAAGTCCTGCCCTTTGATACAAAAGCGGCTTATCATTATGGCCAAATAAGGGCTCAATTATATAAAATGGGTAAACCAATATGGCCATATTATATTATGATTGCAGGACATGCAAGATCCTCTGGATTAATTCTTGTAACAAACAACACAAAAGAATTTGAAAGAGTGCATGGGCTGATGATAGAAAACTAGCATAATCCCTAACCCATTACTCTGATAAACCTGTCAGCTATGAGCTGGCTTCCAGGCTTGAATAATAATTGATTTCAACATAGAATATGTATAAATAATTGAGGTTTTAAAATGACAAAAAGACCATTATTCGTAAGAGCTGAATGGGATGAAGAAGCCCTTGTATGGGTTGCTACCAGTGACGATGTCGCCGGACTTGCAACTGAAGCTGATACATTTGAGGATCTTGTTGAAAAATTGAAGATTATAATCCCTGAACTTATGGAGTTAAATGAAAATAATCAGGAATATGAGGTCCCTTTTGAAGTATTAACCAGAAGATTTGAAATCGCTCAACGGAAATCAGGGGATGTCTGATTTTTCAAAAGATCTCAAGAAACTTCTCCGCGATAAAGGGTGTTTTTTTGATCGTCAGGGAAAAGGTGATCATGAAATATGGTACAGCCCTATAACAAATATAAGGTTTGTCGTTGATAACAAAATAAAATCCCGCCATACTGCGAATGCGGTCCTCAAACAGGCAGGATTACCAAAAGAATTTTGATATTCATAACCTTCTTACACATTAGCCATAGCAAACGACCAACTGTCAAGAATGCCCCATTTTTCTCGGTACTCTCTGTGGTGAAAATGTTTTTCGCCTTTACTAAGGCTCAAAGGCTCAAGTTCTCTAGCTTTTAAAAAGGCTCTAACGCTCTAGCCTTCTAAAGCGACCAACTTTACAATTACTCATATTCCATTGTATAATCATCGTTAAATTAAAAGAGGATATAAAAATTATGGCCGCCACAGATACTAGCCGGACAAGTATAATTAAGCGAATTGAAGGACTTCCTCCTGATATGATACAGGAGGTTATTGATTTTATAGATTTTATAAAAATAAAGAGGATGGATAAATCAAACAGCGAGCGAGAGGTGCTGTCACTTCAGCAGGAAAGCCTCTTTAGGATATGGGAATCTGATGCTGAGGATCTCTATGAATTATGAAAAAGGAGACATTGTAGATTATTCTTAAGAAATCCCTTTTACGACTTGATTTTATTATGATAATTCCGGAGCATCTTGTAAGCAGAAAAATAGGTCACTTACCACCTGATATCCTGAATGAGGCAAACAGCAAAATTAAAATGTCCCTTGGGCTTAATGATAATTCTGAGCCCAAACACCAAATTACCTGAAGCAACCTTTTTACAAATCGTAAACGGAGGAACTCCGATACCCGCGTAAAAAACTTAGCGATCTTGGCGACCTTGAGCGTAGCGGGCGGTTAATTAATTTGTTTTTATTCGTTTTGCCTTTTCTATAAGTTTCAAATACTGCCGCGCTTCGCTTGGCTTACCTGCTCATTCAGGTAATTAAAATTACCCAAACAAGCAGGTAATAAATTATTTTCTCCAAGTTCGCTGGTGGTAAATACATTGTCAACTAGAATCGAGAGTCGGCATAAGGCAACTACTTAAACATGTTCTCTTTGGTCGGATCGTAAAGCGGCAGATTTTTTGCCGGTTACCCGATTCGTAAAAAACTTTGCGTACTTAGCGACCTTGAGCGCAGCGGGCGGTTAAATTGTTTTATAGTTTTTTGCCTTTACACTTTTAATCCGGCATCGGGCATCCCGTACTCAGAATAACCAAGCACCATTTTAACTGAAATAATAATTATTGAATTATTAAAGAGCGTCCCGATTTACAATAAAGTAACAAAAGTATCAACGTCCCCCATTCCACTAAAGCTCTAGCTTTTCAGTATCCAGAACAACCCAATTAGCATTTATGCATGTTACCTTCTTTTGAAATTATCAGTGATATAACTGAAATTGAGACGATTGCAGTCGGTAACTCAATTAGGGAAATCAATCGTTTAAAAAAAGCTATGGAACAGGTAGATGGAGAAAAATGAAAGGGAGTTCAATAATTCGATTTTCTGATGGCATGATATGTAAAGCTGAGTTACACTGGTATGAATCACATGGTATTGGACGCAAAGATATAAAAATAAAGAAAATAGAATGGTAATCAAATGGCGGTAGATAATCTAAAAAACAGGTTTGTTGTCTGTATAAAAAATGAAGGGTATGTGGCCTCATTAGAGTTACGCAAGATCTATGAAGTCCTGGAGGATGATCTTGCCGCAGACCACAATATGATTCGTGTTATTGATGAGTCTGGTGAGGATTACATGTTTCCTGATAATTTTTTTATTCCGATTGATCTTCCAAAACCTGTTGAGCAGGCTTTGTATATGGCGATCTGATTTCGCTAATGCTTTAAGTATCTAACTTTCCAGTACCCTTTTTACGAATCGTAAAGCGGCAGACTTTTTGCCGGTTACCCGATTCGTAAAAAACTTAGCGTACTTAGCGCACTTGAGTGAGCAAAGCGAACGGGCGGTTAAATTGTTTCAAAGGTTTTTCGCCTTTAATCCAGCATTACCCCTAACCTGTCCTCGGTTTTCTACATTTACGGCGAAGCCGACTATTGACTCAGACTCATTAGATTGACAACCATGCTAAATTAAAAGATAATTTATTCAAATAACTGCTTCAACGAGGTAAATCATGGATTTTCAATTTATAACAGATG
>CAZJOB010000341.1:0-4448 GCA_964547435.1 uncultured Desulfatiglans sp.
AGACTCTTTGGTCTCCAGGTGCAGCAGGTTTCGCGCCTGACAAACCGGGCGGACGGCCGCCTTCGCCAAGGCTACGTCGGGCCAGGCAAAGGCCCGCCCCGACGATTTGTTGGGCAATCAAATCTCTCCAAAGATCAGGCTCCCAGTTTACCTTTTTTTGCCATTGCATCCGCCACCTTTTTCATGCCCAGGCCCTCCAGGGTCTTTTTGGTGGGCCACCCGGTATTGACATCCCAGCCTTCCAGTTTATAAAAGTGGGTCTTGAACTGCTCCACTCCATCCCTGTCCAGATAAAGATCATTCTGACTCTCAAAATCCCACTTGCCCTTCTGGTACACGGGTTTTGGTCCGCTTAATGGGAAGGTTGCACCGGGCATGTGCATAAAGGGCGCGAACTTTTCCTGGTCCCTGTGCCTGCCGGCCATTACCCTTATGGCCCGCTCCATGTTCCAGATCTTTCTTCCTATCTCCATTGTATCCGCAAAGGTGTGATCCTTGCCTGTAACCGCCTTGTAGTAGCGGTATTCCAGTTCCGGGCTTGGCCCGGCAATTCCATGGGGCCCGTTGCCAATAAATTCAGGGAGCATCATTTCACAGATAGACATGGATTCATTGTAGAACCCGGCAAAGCGTCTTGCCCAGGCCACCATTTTGGCCTTGTATGGTGAGTAAATGCCGGTCTTAAGCGCATCTTCACCCTTCCATGAGTTGCTGAATAAAAGGGGATCACCGTCAAATGGCACAACCTTTTTGGCCATCATCCCGACCAGTTCTTCGGCAGTGTACCTGGCAGGGCCGCCGAATCCTCCGCCACCGGACAGGCCGAAAAAGCCGTGCCACACCGGATCGCCCGACATGAGGATATAACTGTATGCCCAGTCCACACCGGGAAGCGTATGATGCCAGCTCGCCCCCCACGCCGGGGTTCTCAGCACCCCGGCGTTCAGATCCCCCTCCAGTCTTCCCCACCTTTTTGCGGCATCCAGAAACCCCTCTGCCAGATCCGCGCCGATACCGACCCTTCTGGCGATTGCATCGCAGAATATCTCACGGAATTTAAGTGTATCCCACTGATCCATGGGAAGGGGATACGAATCTATCTTTTTGCCGGGGCCGAGTTCGCCGATTTCATATAGGTATTTGATGTACCAGCCTATTCCCGGCTCCATGGGCACCATTCCCTTATAGGCTGCGGGCGCGTTCTGAACAGGCATTGTTATGGCGCCGCCGAATTTGGTCGCCCATGTGCATATTCCCCATTTTATGGCAATCTCTGCTCCACGCATCAGGGCCTTGGGGTCGCTGCTTGTAAACTGTCCCGGCTCCTGTTTACCCATGTACCAGAATTCGTCCGCGCACATGGATTCACCGCCGTAATAGGAATTTCTTTTCCGGTCATTGTTGACACAGGGCATACAGGCCGAGGCCCCGGGAGAAGGATTCGTAATTTTCGGAAAATTCCGCGTGTGCCAGATCCTGGCGTCAACAACCCCCGCGGGGTCCGCGACTCCGATGCTTCCTGTGCCTATAACGCTTATGGCCTTCAGGTTTTTGGACCCGAAGACACCGCCGAAACCTCCTGTTCGAGCGCTAACTCCGCTTCCATGTATCAGGGCCGCCACCCTTGCCATGGATTCACCAACCGGCCCTATGCATACGATCTGCGGTCTTGCGGTGGTATATTCCTTTTCAACCTTCTGCCACTCCTGTCCGAATCTTGTCCGGCCCACTATGGAGGACGTGATCTCATTTTGTGCCTCATATGTATCGAGACCCCATAGTTTGGCGCCGTCTTCAATAACCACCTTGTCATTTATGATATTTATCCAGACAGGCTTTTCCGCCCTGCCGTGAACGACAACGCCATCCCATCCCGCGAGCTTGAGCATGGTTGCAAACCTGCCTCCCAGGCTTGTGCGGTGAAACAGGGGCGTTGGAAAGGTCTCTGATGCCAGGCCGCATACGCTTGTTCTGCCTGCGCCAGGCACGCCCGTGGCTGCTAAGGGGCCGGACATCAATGATATTACATTGCGCGGATCAAAGGCGTCCTGAAGATCCCAGTCTCCCGGAGCCACGGCCAGGTCCCAGAATATGGCTGCGCCCATTCCCACACCGCCGCCGAACTCTTCATATTGGGTCGTATCGATTATACCTATCTCTTTTTTTGTCAGATTTATCTTAAGAATCTTTCCTGCGTATCCGTTTGCCATATCTATTCACCTCCTTTTTCAGCCGCCGGCGGGGGAAACCCCATTCCGAATCCTGTCTTGGGCGGTGGCGGGGCCAGATTTACATCATAGCCCGAAATATCAGTCTGAGAAGGGGCCTCTGTTACGAGCTTGAGCGCCTTGACCGGGCATGTCTCCACACATGCCTGCTTTCCATCAGGGCCGCCCTTTTCACTCCAAAAGGGCGCGTCCACGCACAGATCGCATTTGGTTGATTTCTTTTTGGCGGGGTCCCAGATTGTCCGGTGCGGTTTATGGGGACAGGACTGAATGCATTTCATGCATCCGATGCATTTTGACTGATCGATTCTGCGGACATTGCCGTTTTCTTCGTCTATAAAACATGCGCCCACAGGACAGTTCTGCACGCAGAGAGGTGTAACACACTGTCTGCAAGCGGACATGACAACATCATAGGGATACATGGTGAATGAGGGCGCATCCCGGATAATCTGAATCCGTGAAAGGGATGGATTCGCCACACCCTCATGTGTCATGGAACATGCGAACATGCAGCTCTGACAGCCAAGGCAGAGTCTGCTGTCCCAGACCAGATATGCCTTGGATTTCGGATGAGTGATTTTTTTTGAATCGGAAGCCGCGGCTGCTGTTCCCGGAACCCCTGCGGCCAGGGCGCCTGCGGCCAGGGCGGCCCCGCTGCCGACCAGGAACTCGCGCCGGTCCATCATTTTTTTCTCTTGTTCAGGTTTTTTGGATTCGGCCATAGAGCATTCTCCTTTTTTTTGTTATTAAGAGATTATAAAATTGATGCCCTCGTAAAAAGCTGTTTTACACCCCGCTCGGCATGCTATAGACAACAAAGCAGGTTTTGACCTCATTGAAAGGCCGCAGGGTAAATACAGGTATCCAACAGTAAGGGCCTATGCCTGGACCGCCATAGCCTTGGCGACGGCGGATGTCGGCCCGACGTTGTTCCTATTTGCCAAAACGAAGGCGGCTGTCGGCCCGCCAATGGTTGCTTATGGACACATACCGGGAGAATACAAAGGTTCCCCTAAATCCCTGCCCGTCTCACAGCTCCGGATATTCCGGCGCCTACAACATCAACAATAGCGGTGCCGCCATCGATGACCAGTTCTGCTCCTGTCATAAAAGAGGAATCATCACTTGCCAGGAAGGTGCAGATCCCGCCCATCTCATGAATGGTCGCGAATCGTTTCAGGGGCATCTCCGTGGATATCTCTTTTACAAAGGCGTCTGTTTCCATTCCTATCATCTTTCCCACCTGCCCGAAATCCGCTTCTGTCATCTCGGTCTTGACACCGCCGGGGCATACGGCATTACATCTAATATTGTATTTTCCATAGTCCAGGGCAGCCTGTTTGGTCAGCATAATCAGCCCTGCCTTGGTTGTGCAGTAGGCTGGTCTCTCCGGAAGGCATCTCAGTCCGCCCACGGATGCAATATTGATTATGGAGCCGCCTCCTGCCTTTATCATATGGGGAATAGATGCCTTCATCAGCATAAAGGGGCCTGTCAGGTTGATAGACAGGGTCTTGAGCCAGTTCTCCATAGATAGATCAGTCACTGACCCTATCATGCTGATGCCTGCGTTGTTTACCAGTACATCGAGCTTCCCTCCGAACTCAACAGCGGCTTCAACCATTCCCTTTGTATCATTCTCTTTGGATACATCACCGGCAAATATTCGGACACTGTCGGCAGGCAATTTTTTTGCCATTTTCTCAAGCACTTTCTGTCGACGGCCTGTGATAACTATTTTAGCGCCTTCTTTGACGAATCTTTCCGCGACCGCTGCGCCGATGCCGTCACCTCCTCCTGTTATTAGAGCAACTTTTCCTTCCAGTTTCATGATATTCCCTCTCTTAAAGAAATTTTTATGATATGAACTTCCTGTTTTATTGAGCAAGTATAGGTAGATACAAAAAGTGTGTCAAGACAATTATGCCTGAATGAAAAAGCATGACAATGCTGTATGTATTTGATAATATGGAAAAAATTATTACCATTACCGCTCAGTATCGATACCTTCTATGGTGAATAATCCCAGTGAACCCAGCAGGCCGAAAAAATCACCAGGTTCGCCATTCCCTATAGCCATGGCGATATGTCCCGGGTCATATCCTCCCCTGCCTGTGCTTCTGAATGCCGCGTCAAGTCCGACCCATTTATTGCCGATATATGCCTCTTATTTCGCTGTAGAGAGAATCCAGCAAACTCGCAACCAATAGCTTCCAG
>CAZJOB010000342.1:0-4443 GCA_964547435.1 uncultured Desulfatiglans sp.
CCACAATAAACAGGTAGTTATCCAGGTCATCCATCTTTGTGCGTTGTCCGGTATTCACAATATCTTCCAGTATGAGCGGATGCACATCAAACAGCGTTCCAATGGAATTGATAACCTCCAGATCGTGCAGGCCGTCGATATTGATCCAGGTTACACCGGAACCCTGCTTATAAGGAAGACACTCTTCAACAGAGGATAGTTCTTTTTCCTCAATCCTGTTTTCATCATAATTCATTAAACTTATTCTTGCCTTTTCGAGCTTTCTCTCACCAACATGCACCAGGGTTCCGGGTGACAGGCCCGCCTTTTTGGACATCATACCTTTAAAGATTCTCATTTCCGTTCCCTTTGTCCGGGTTTATATTACGAACCCCCACTGTGAGAGGCCTCGATTCATCTCCTGCAAGATAGAGGGTCTGGGTCGGGAAGGCAAATTCAATGCCTTCCTCATTAAAACGTCGAAAGAGTTCCTTGTTGAATTTCTCGTTGAATGCCAGATATGACCAGAAGTCGGGCGGGTGATACCAGTAGTATACGATTATATTCAATGAATCGGAGTTGAACTCATTAAAAAACACACGCGGAGGATATTCTTTATTCATGCCTTCATGATTTTCCAGTAGTTCTTTTATAATCTCTATAGCTCTTTCAAGTTTTTCGGGCGGTGTGTCATAGGTTATTGTGATATTGGCTACTCGCCTGATAGAGGGCCTTTTTCCTATATTCTGTATTGTCTTGTTGGCAAGTTCACCATTCGGGACAGTAACAAGATGCCCCTCAAGGGTCCTTACCCTGGTTGATCTCAGGCCCACTGTTTCAATGGAGCCGTCGTGCCCGTCTATTATAACCCTGTCACCTATTTCAAATGGTTTATCAATAAAAAGCACTACAGACCCGAAAAAATTCTTCAGGGAATCCTGTGCGGCAAGCGCAACCGCGAGACCGCCTATTCCGAGACCTGCTATAATGGAAGTAATTGGTTTATCGCTCAATATCTGTGCAATCTGGACCAGTGCGAGTATTACGATAGTGACACGTAGGCTCTTGCGGATTATGGGCGCCATCATATCGTCCAGTTTGCTTTCACTCTTTGATGCCAGGCTGGCAAACCAGACAGACGGTATCTCGGCAAGCCAGTAAAGGAAGTATCCTATGGCAACAGTAAGGAGTATTGTGCTGGTTACATGTGAAATGTGAAACACTTTTGATTGCAGCCCGAGGACAGTCAGCCCCAGGGCAATGCCTATTGAAGCAAAAAGAAAGATCGCGCTTCGCCCAAGGGCTTCAAGGGTTGTGCCGGTAACAAGACGGTTCCGGGCTTTGAAATCTTTCGCCATTCGGGAAAGAAAATATTTGGCAAAGCGGCCTATAAGGAGCGCCGCAAGTATAATTGCAAACAGCAAGAGGACTCGCCATAGGCTGTTGCCTGCGATCTGGTAATTTAAAATGTTTTCCATCATTCTCTCCAAACTTTGATGAGGTCGCAAAAAGTCAGATTTTGGCTTTTTCTGTCATTCCCGCCCCGTATCAAATCCGGGATAAACTCCGGCGGGAATCCAGAAAATACGCGGCCCTATAGATTCCCGCCTTCGCGGGAATGACACCCGGAACTATCCCTGACAGCACCCTATTTTGTTTTTTCTCTGGTCTTCATAAACCTGTAATAACTGTTAGTTATCCATCCGATAACAGCGCCGAAAAGAAAAAACACAGCCATGAGCAGCACACGCGATATAGAAACAGTCCAGAAAAAAAGCTGAATGTCGATGCTCTCAGTGTTCTGAAAAATGAGAATAAGTATAATAACCAATAAGACTGCGCCTGATATCAGTTTATATTTCATAAGATCCTCCCTGAATTTTTATCTCCATCAATACTGGATGTTATATAAAAAAAATGTCTGTGATTCAACCTTTCCTTAACCCTGATATATCAGAAATACTGTATAACTTGCGTAGAGAATCAAAAAGATAAAACCCTCCCACCTGTCAAGAGATCTTCTTTTACCGGTAAACATGCAAAAGAAAAGTAAAAGGCTCGCTATTATGACAACAGATATATCGATATTGCTGGATGATTTGAAAGGAAGAGGCTTGATAATCGAACTGACGCCGAGCACAAAGAGTATGTTGAATATATTTGAACCCACTATGTTTCCAACAGCAATCTCCGCGTTTTTTCTGTAGGCGGCCATAGCCGAAGTGGCCAGTTCAGGCAGAGAGGTGCCGACAGCTACAATGGTCAGCCCAACAAGATGCTGAGTCATACCGAAACGTACAGCGATTTTAACCGCGCCGTCAACTATCCATTTTGCGCCAAGAATCAAACCTGCCAGTCCAACGATAATAAGAAGAAATGAAACATGGAGACTATGTATTTTTCCGGGAATCTGCCCTCCCATCCCCTCTATATTTCTTGCGATGCAGAATGTGTAATAAATAAAAATAATAAAAAAAGAGATTAATATAAGACCGTCCGAACGACCCAGGAGAGAAAATTCCATGCCATCGATAATTTTATCATTAACAAGCACCCACAGAACTATTACCACTAGAAGGCTGAAAGGAATCTCCTTCCATACGGTGCCCTTTGTGACATTCAAAGGATAGATCAGTGATGAGACACCCAGAATAAGGAGGATATTAGCAGTATTGCTTCCCAGAACATTCCCTATTGCTATTTCCGCGTTGCCCCTGACACTGGCAAAGATATTGACAAACAGCTCTGGTGTGGAAGTCCCGAAAGCCACAATTGTCAGACCTATTACCAGATCCGAAACATTATATCGCGCTGCAATTGAGGAAGCCCCTTCTACCAGGTAATCTGCGCCCTTAATCAATATTATAAAGCCGATAATAAAAAGCAGATAAGTAAGCATTAATCTATCTAAATTGATCCTTAAATGACTGTTATAACACTGTTAAGTGTACCATGCTCATTTGGGCAGACTTCTTCATTTTTGGGATCATTCCACCACTCGCCATCCACAAGGAATTTGTACTCATACCTGCCGCCTGGAATAATGACAATCTTTTTCCACATTCCATCTTCGTCCTTTTTCATTGGATGCCTTTTTTCATCCCACATATTAAAGGCGCCGACCAGTAATACTTCCCTGGCTTCAGGGGCATCCAGCGAAAAAACCACTCTTTTTTTCTTTGTTTGAGCTATTTTCTGCATTTGATCTTCTCCTTTTTGATTATGTGTACTTTAAGATAAAATATTACAGATCATCATTAAGACTTTTTAAAATACCCCACGCCTCTTCCGGAGTATCGACATATCTGAAGAGGTTTAAATCCTCAAGCGATATCATGCCTTCATCAACAAACATATCGAAATTAATTAGTTTTTTCCAGTACTCCCTTCCGAAGAGCAGAATAGGAATAGACCTTATCTTCTTTGTCTGGACAAGTGTAAGGGTCTCGAACATTTCATCCATTGTACCGAAACCTCCGGGGAAAACCACCAGGGCCTTGGCCCTCATGAGAAAATGCATTTTTCGGACGGCAAAATAGTGGAACTGAAAACTCAGATCAGGGGTTATATAACTGTTAGGTTTTTGTTCAAAAGGGAGCACTATATTAAGGCCGATATTCTTTACCCCTGCTTCGCTGGCGCCCCGGTTTGCCGCCTCCATAATACCCTTGCCGCCGCCTGTTGTAATAATAAGTTCACAGGAATCCTTTCTTTTACATCCCTCGGAGATTATCCTTGAAAGCTCCCGGGCAGCCTCGTAATACTTGCTGTTTCCCAGATCCCTGTGTGCAATTTTCAATCGTTTTTGCAGATTTGTGTCATCAGGGTTCATTTGGGCTTCGGATTCAAGTGCGTTTACCTTTTTTTCTGCTGATTCCCTGTCTGGTATTCTCGCGCTTCCGAATATCACTACAGTGGACCCTATGCCCTGCTCCTGCTGAATCAGTTCAGGTTTCAGAAGCTCCAGTTGAAGCCTTATGGGCCTCAACTCATCCCTGAGAATAAATTCAGTGTCCTGGTATGACAGCCTATAGGAATCTGATCTGGTCTGTGGTATATCGATATGTCTTCGCGCAGACGCGGCCTCTTCCCGCGCGTCGTGATATGGGGTCTTTTTCTTCACGGTTCCCTGCATTCAAAAACCTCCTTTTTGGTTTATATAATGATTGTTCAAATACTGATTGATAATATTACAGAGTTCATGCTAGAAATGCATCTTTTATTATCTGTTGTTACAATATTTTTTTTGAATTCACTGGATTCGGGTTAATTCCACAATATTGATGAGTTCGTAAAAAGCAGTTTTCTGCCGAGAGCGGCAATCTATGAGAAACGAAGTCAACGACTTCATTGGAAGGGACTATCTTTCCCCCTTGGCAAAGAGCCCCTTCTTCCCCCTTTGGAAAAGAGCCCCTTCTTCCCCCTTTGGAAAAGGGGGCAGGGGGATTTAACGAAGGTGGCGCC
>CAZJOB010000343.1:0-1399 GCA_964547435.1 uncultured Desulfatiglans sp.
TATGCAACTGGTGCAGCTATGGCGCTGCTGATCTGGCAGGCGTAAGCAGATTTCAATACCCCCATAACTTCAGGGTTATTCGCGTCCCCTGCTCTGCCAGAATAAGCCCCAAATTTATACTCGCAGCCCTTCGCAACGGCTCGGATGGCGTATGGGTCTCGGGCTGACATCCCGGCGACTGCCATTACCTGGAAGGTAATTACTACGCAAGAAGAAAATTCGTCCTTTTAAAGAGACTGCTTGAGCATATCGGCATTGAACCGGGAAGACTGCATTTCTCATGGATATCCTCGGCCGAGGCCACAAAATTTGTTGAAGTCGCAAAAGAGGTGGCCGATGCGGTAACCGCCCTGGGGCCCGCCAAAAATCTTATAAAGGGAAGAGCCGAGGTCGCATGATGATAGAATACACGGCAAATATAATTAAAACTGCAAGGCGGTTGCTGGAAGAAAAGAAGGTTGACGTATTTATCGGGTACAAAAAGGGTTCTGTCCCCATGATGAATGAACCTGTTCTGCTGTCAGACCCTGACAAAACCGATATCCTGTACTGGGACAGCACCTGCGGCCTTAACCTGTGCAATTATCTCACAGGAAGGACTGCCAGGATAGGCATTATCGCGAACGGATGCAACTCAAGAAACATTGCAACCCATATTGTTGAAAACCAGATAAAGCGTGATCAATTATTCATTGTCGGAATACCCTGCACAGGAATCATTGACCGCCGCGCGGTGAACCGGGCGGTAGATTTCAGGGAGATACTGGATTATCAGGAGAATAAAGACAAATTTACTGTCAGAGGCGAAGGTTTTGAAGAGACATTTGATAAAAAAGACTTCCTGCGCTCCAACTGCGCCTCATGCGGCCACAGGAACCCGGTAATATTCGACGAGATGATCGCAAACGAGGTGAAAGAGATTCAGGAAAAGGGCGGCTTTGAGGACATTAAAAAGATAGAAGAAATGGCGGATGAAGACAGATGGAATTTTTTCACAGATATGATATCCGGCTGCATACGCTGTTACGCGTGCAGGAACGCGTGCCCCTTATGTTACTGCCCGACATGTTTTGTGGATGAATCAAAGCCCCAGTGGGTCGGAAAGAGCATTGATCCTGTCGACACTATGACATTTCATATCTTAAGGGCCTACCACTGCGCCGGAAGATGCACTGACTGCGGAGCATGTGAGTACGCCTGCCCTGTGGGGATACCTGTAAGACAATTCACGGGAAAGCTGAACAAGGACGCCCTTGAATTGTTCTCCTGGGAAGCGGGGCTGAGTGCTGAGGAACGACCTCCGCTGGATGTCTATAAAGTGGGCGATTATGATGATTTTGTTAAATAGTGTTCTAAAAAGGTAATTATTATGAATGCGAAATTATTCACCGGTAAAGAG
>CAZJOB010000343.1:1409-4432 GCA_964547435.1 uncultured Desulfatiglans sp.
AATGCCCTTAAAGATATGCCCGATTCATACCGGATTCTTGTCCCGGTAAATGAAGGTGATTTTCATAATTTCAGGCTTCTGGAAAAAGACACGAAAATCGATCTCAAATATCAGAACAGCCGAATGTCTTCTAAATCTATTATCTACCCCCAGTCGGAAGGGATGTTTGAGTGCGGTAAAGAGACCAGTAATGAGGAAACAGGAATACTGAAAGAGATAGGAAAAGAATTTCCAAGGCAGGCAGTTGTAGGTATAAGACCATGTGACGCCCATGCCTTTCATATTGTAAAGCGAAATTTTGACAATCAGGAATACCAGGACCCATGGTGGATAAAACGATTTGAATCCACAACCCTCGTGGGAATGGGCTGTAACAATCCATGTTCCACATGTTTTTGCACCTCTGTTGGCGGAGGACCGTTTGATGAAAAATATCTTGATGTAATCCTGTACGATATGGAAGAAAGGTATCTTGCCAGGGCCCTTACGAATAAGGGTGAGGAGTTTATGGGCATGATAAGCGCTGGAAGCCCCTGCGATGACTCCATTCTAAAGCAGGCTCAAAACCTTGCAGAAGCCGCTTCGAAAAAGATCTCATCATCGATCAATACCGGCAGGCTTCGCGAAAAGAAGGTAAATGAACTCTTTGACGCGCCCTTCTGGAAAGATATAGCCTTTGCATGTATCAACTGCGGCACCTGCACCTATCTCTGCCCCACGTGCTGGTGCTTTGACATTCAGGACGAAACAACTGGAAGTTCAGTGCTAAGAATGAGAAACTGGGATACCTGCATGTCCCCCCTGTTCACGCTTGAAGGGTCGGGACACAACCCCAGGAGCGTAAAACATCAGCGGGTGAGACAGCGTTTTATGCACAAGCTGAAATATTACGTGGACAAATATGAAAACGGAGTGCAGTGTTCCGGCTGCGGAAGGTGTGTGCGTTACTGTCCTGTGAATATAGACATAAGGCAAATTGCCGAATTAATGAACAACTACACTGAATAAACGGAGTATTCAATTGGAAAATCCCTATCTGCCATATCCGGTCAGGATAGATGAGGTTATAACAGAGACAGAGGACAAGAATCTCAAGACCTTTAAATTCGTTTTCATTAACCCCGGGGACGAAGAAAAATTCTCATATATTCCGGGACAGTTCGCGGAGCTTTCCATACCCGGAAAAGGGGAAATTCCAATAGGAATCGCCTCATCTCCCACTGAAAAGGGTTTTGTCAAATTCACGGTAAACAAGGTCGGCCTGGTCTCGTCACATCTTCACAACATGTGCGAGGGTGAAATAATGGGCATAAGAGGCCCCCTCGGCAATTCATATCCCTGGGACCTGATGGAAGGGAAGAATATAGTAATAGTGGGAGGCGGCTTTGCCTTTACCACGCTGAGGTCAAGCATCGTGTATATGCTGCATCCCGATAACCGTTCCAGATTCAAGGATATCAAGGTAGTTTACGGGGCCAGAACGCCGGGAATGCTTCTTTACAAGGACGAACTCGCAGATTGGGAGCAAAGGAATGACATAGAGATGCATATCACCGTGGATGGGACAAATGACCCGGACTGGAAATATAATGTGGGTTATGTCCCGGTTATCACTGAGCAGAAGATCACCAGCGCTGATGACGCCATAGCGATTGTTTGCGGTCCGCCTATTGTTATAAAGCTCATGCAGCCGGTGCTTGCCAAACTGAATTTTCCTCATGACAGGATATTTCTTTCACTGGAAAAACGAATGAAATGTGGGATTGGCCTGTGCGGCCGGTGCAACCTGGGAGACAGGTTTGTGTGCAAGGACGGGCCTGTATTTTCAATGGCCCAGCTCAGTGAACTTCCGCCTGAATAATATTCCTAACGATTTAATTCTATCTTGAGGATCTGCCCCAGTATCTCTCTTGGTTCACTGGCAGTCCAGTCAAGCACTTCGCCTCCCCTTCCATTTGAAAAATATGAGCAAAGCTCCTCAAACGGCGAACGGATGGGATCAGATATCAGTATTCGCTTCACACCCGCTTTTCTGGCCCGGCCTATGAGTCTCTTCAGGGAATCGGTCATATTGTCCCAGAAGCATATGTCAGCGCCAAGAAGAATATCCACCCCTTCAAGGTCTTTGACTCTCAGGCTGTCAAATCCCTTTTTAATGAATGTGACATCGGTGTTATTTACTTCAGCGTGAAGCCTGGCGTAGGGGAGCACATCAGGGTCAATATCCGCCCCTGTGACCCTGGCCCCGTGAATTCGCGCGCAATATATTCCGGCCAGTCCCCATCCGCAGCCAACTTCCATCACATGACTGCCCTTCTTAATAGCATTTTGCTCAAAATAATCCATAAGCATCCAGCTTGACCACCAGAACCTGTTTCCATGGCTTGATGGGGCGTTAGTCCTTTTTAAACGCCTGATCGCAGGATGGCGTGAAAGAAGGACCTTTATTCCGTAGGCGTTGATCTCTTTCTTATATTTATCGGCCATTATTCTTATCTTTTCTATTGTGAATGGTTTGTCATCTGCAATATAATAAGTTCCAGTTGAAATATAACAGACAGATGCTTACGTCAAGCATGATAAGGTGGAATAATAAAATATGTATAGGAGCATTTTTATATATGGAAAATATAGTATTGGATGGAATCGAAATATTTCTTACTCAACCTGATAATATACCCATGACATGGGTAGGCCAGGAAGAGCTGGTTACTCAGGTAATGGCTGCGTGGATAGTATTGGGAGACAATGATCTTCCCTTAAATCCCAGGCTTCTTGGAAAACCCGGCGTAGGCAAGACAACCCTCGCATATCATGCCGGACGCTCTCTCAACAAACCCGTATATCTGTTTCAGGCCACAATGGATACCAGGCCGGAGGATCTTATAATAACACCGGTCATCTCCGAGAACGGCAAGATAAGATATATGGCGAGCTCGATCGTATCTGCCATGATAAAGGGAGGAGTGGCTGTAATTGATGAGGGAAACCGAATGAGTGAAAAAAGCTGGGCCTCTCTTGCC
>CAZJOB010000344.1:0-4412 GCA_964547435.1 uncultured Desulfatiglans sp.
CCGCATATACCAAAGAGGATCTCGGACTGCTGGAAAAGGGCATTTGCAACATGGAGCATCATATCAACACTATCAGAAAATCAGGAATCAATCCGGTTGTTTGTATCAATATGTTCCATACTGATACCAAAGACGAACTGGCACTGGTGAAGAAATATGCTGAAAAAGCGGGCGCAAGATGCGCTGTTTCAACCCACTGGGCGGACGGCGGCGACGGCGCTATTGAGCTGGCAGAGGCGGTAAAGGAGGCCTGTGATGACACCAACGACTTCAAATTCCTCTATCCGAAAGAGATGAAACTTCGTGAGAGAGTGGAGACTATCGCCAGGACCGTATACGGGGCAAACGGGGTTTCATGGTCGGCAGATGCAGAGGCAAAGGCCAAGATGCTTGAGAATAATCCGGAATATGATGATTATGCCACAATGATGGTCAAGACGCATCTCTCCCTGACACATAATCCGGCTCTAAAGGGCGTTCCCAAAGACTGGATACTTCCCATCAGAGATGTCCTTATTTATTCGGGCGCTAAATTCCTTTGCCCGTGCGCTGGAGAGATCAGCCTTATGCCCGGAACAAGCTCCAACCCGGCCTTCAGGCGCATTGATGTTGACACAAAGACAGGTAATGTAATGGGACTGTTCTAAAACTATAGCCAATCGGAAATATTCCATTTCCGATTGGGGGTTTTTGGGCTTAACCGATTACGTCATAATCTGACACAATCAGGCAATAAAAGAAGAGAAAAGGAGGATTGGATTTATTCAATCCTCCTTTTTTATAACCTACTTTGTTCCTGCTACAGACTGGGCGATGTTATAACAGAAGCCGCCGATCTTTTCAAAGGCGTTGAACATGTCAACGAGTATCAATCCCGGTTCAACAGTGCATGCACCGCTCTGCAGACGCCGAAAATGACTTTCCTTCATTTCCTCTCTCATCATGTTGACATGCTTTTCATATTCAAGGGCCAGATTGAGGAATTCATGATCCTCATTTCTAATCGCATCAACAGCAAGAGTGATAAAACGCCCTACTTCAGATGTCATCATTCTGAAATCTCTGATGCAATCATCAGAAAAAAAGAGGTTTTGCTCGATCAGTTCTTCTATCAGTTTGGCGATGTCTTCAATTTCATCACCGATCCTCTCAAGGTTATTTGTCATTCTGGTAAGGGCCGCGATTTCACTTGAATCTTCAGACATAATAGGTTGCTGCATTACCTTGACAAGGTACTGGGTGATCTCTCTTTGAAGAGTATCAAGCGTGTCTTCCCGGCCTCTCCATTTGGAAAGTTCCTTGATCTTCCGGCTGTCGGTGGAGTTAATAACATCGTCATACATTATTTTTACCGCATCGCCCATGCGTATGATCTCAGCCCTTGCCCTGGCCAGGGCAACCGATGGGGTATCTATAAATTTTGTGTCAAGATATTTGATATGGCGAAGTTCATCAAAATGCGCTTCCTCTTTTTTATCGGGAGTAACCCACATGGCCACTTTTACAAGCCATGGAAGCAGAAAAAGAAAAACCATGGCGTTAACCACGTTAAAGAGCGAGTGGGAATTTGCTATAAATCTGGCTATGTTGGGCCTTTCACCATTTATAATAGCGTCCGAAGGGCCTGACTGCATAAAATCAACAGTAATGAAATTCACCAGATCGATAAAATAGGGGAAGATCAAAATAATAAATATTACGCCAAAAACATTGAAAAGTGTATGGGCGTTCGCGGTTCGCCTGGCGTTTACGCTTGCACCTATACTGGCAAGCTGTGCTGTTATGGTCGTTCCAATGTTTTCCCCGAGAATCAGGGCCACGCTTGCCTCAAAACCGATGAGACCTTCCATAGCGAGCGCCATGGTAATACCGACAGTAGCGCTTGAGCTCTGAAGGATCAGAGTCAATACTGTTCCGACAACGACACAGAGAAGCAGACCCCCCATTGTTTCCGACTGGAACGATGTAAAGAACGATTGAAAGAACTGGTCATCGTTTAGAGGAGAAAAACCCATCTTCATGGTTGCAAGGCCGTAAAATACCAGTCCGAAACCTAATAGTATGTCTCCTATATAGGACCATTTTCTTCGTCCGGTGAAAAATTTAAGAAATGCCCCTATTGCGATTGCCGGCAGGGAGTAGGCGGTAATATTAAATGCGATCAACTGTGCTGTTACGGTGGTCCCTATATTCGCGCCGATTATTACTCCGACCGCCTGAACCAGGGTCATTAGACCTGCGTCGACAAAACCTACAAGCATAACAGTCGTGGCGCTGGAACTCTGAATGATGCTTGTTACGGCAGCGCCTACGCCGCAGCCCACAAAGCGGTTATCAGACACGAGCTTGAGTATGTGGCGCATCTTGTTGCCGGCCACCTTCTGAAGACCTTCGGACATTATCTTCATGCCGAAAATAAACATGCCAAGACCGCCAAGGGTCTGAAAAATTACTGTTTCCATATTAATTCTCTTCCATAGCAAAAAGGGCTGCGCCGATTGCCCCTGTCAACTGGGGATGTTCGGGAACAAGGATTTCAGCCCTCGTGATCTCCTTTACCATATCAACAAGAAAGGGGTTGTGCTCAACAACACCGCCAGTCATCACAACCCTTTCGGATATGGAATCCATTTCAAGGACCCTTTTGATTACAGAATAAAAGAGTCCTTTTACGATATCGGGGACTTTTTTACCCTGTCTTATTTTTTCGAGTACTTCGGTAGCAGAGAATACAGTGCAGTAGCTTCCCAGTTCAACCATGTCTGTTGACTCGCGCGCCAGGGAATCCATATCTTCAAGCGGTATATCAAGGCGCGCTGACATCTCCTCCAGAAATGCGCCTGTTCCTGCCGCGCATTTCCTGTTCATCTTGAAATTGACCCTTTTTCCTCTTTCATCCAGTTTTATGACCTTGTTGTCCTGCCCCCCTATATCAAGGATGGTCATGGCAACAGGAAAATAGTGGTAGGCGCCCCTGGCATGACAGCCGATTTCGGTCTTCGCGCCATTGCTGTAAGGCACGTTTTTCCTGCCATATCCTGTCGATACAGTGGATATAATTTTATCTCTGTTAAAACCTGTATCAATCAGGGCGGAATCAAGACATTCTTCGGAGGTTTTTATGAAATCCGTGCCTGACTTTTTCACGCAATAACCGATCAATTCCTTGTTTTTATCAAGAAGCGCCACTTTGGTTCGTGATGCGCCCACATCCGCTCCTGCGTAAATTCCTCTATTTATAGTCATATAAGTCTGAATACCCGAATCTAGTTTTCTTCAAGCTGCTCAATAAATGCCTCAATGTTTGTCTTTGTCTGCTCTTCGGAATAGCACCTTAGATCATTAAGGTCTCCGTTGATTGTAAGCTGAGGAACTCCCAGTTTTCTGCTGATCCTTTCAGGGAGCCCGTAACGGTTGTTTGAGTTGTTGGGACAGGTCTTGGCGTCATGAAAGATGATCCCGTCGAATTTATACTTTTCAAAGCAGTCTTTCATGTACTGCTCTTTATATACTTCATCTCTTACAATAAACAGTTCAATATAAGCCCTTCCCATGCTTTCAAAGGGATCATTCGGATCGAGTTGATCAAATATCCAACTGTTGCAATAGGTGGATGCCACAATGCAGGAATTAAGCGATGCCATCTGATTGGAAAGGGCGCTCAGTTTGCCCCATATGGGCATGCCGTCCCAGTAAAGTCTGTGTTTTTCAACATCAATGGCGCCAACGCCATTTTCTATTCTGTTATTCAGTTCCTTAAGGAGTATTTCATAATAATCGACCGCCTCACGAATGCCGCGCGCCACTACGGCCGGTCCCATATGAATTGTGGCGTCAAAAAATGTCCACGGGGATGGGATTGCGGCGGCTGATTCAAGACATTTTCTCCATAGAACAGATGTCTGCCTTGAAAGCTCTATTGCCTCCTTAAAACGATCCATGTCAAATTTCTCACCGCTGATCTCTTCCAGCCCCGGTATCAGGTCTTCGGTCTGTCTTGCAATATCCTTTATCTGGTAGTCCCTTATCTCGCCAATCTCTCTATGGGTGTGAATGCCCACCAGCGGGACGTTAAGCTCTCTGGAATACCAGGCAAACCAGTCCTGAACATCCCTGCACTGATTTGTGTTGAAAACCAGGACATCCGGCTTTGGTATGTCCATGTTATATGCCTTTGAAAGGGGGGTTTTTTTCTGAAGATATGAACCGATATCGCTGGTAAGATATGAGCAGATATCTGGTGAATAACCTAATGCATTGGCGTAGGGGATAAGATCGGTCGCCATGCGGGTGGCTCCAAGCATGGCACCATGATTTTCAGGGAAATAGACCAGAAAACCCATACCGCGAAGCAGTTCAGCCGGGCCCACGCTGGTGCACCATGCGATCTTTTTTGAACCGGTCTTTGCTGC
>CAZJOB010000345.1:0-4408 GCA_964547435.1 uncultured Desulfatiglans sp.
GATGACCCTGTCAATAAAGGGTTTTGCGTCCCATGTCTCGTTGGTGCAGTTTTTCATGCACATCAGCCGCTCATAATTGCCCTGGGCCTGAAATACGCGTTCCGGGTCAAAACCGCTTTTAATGAACATGCCGTCCGCGTTGGAAGTGATCACATAAAAATCCCTGTGCCTTACTATTTCATGGAGTTTTTGGTAAACAGGACTTGGCGGAAACTCATAGAATACATGGTTTACATGGGTCGCCCAGTATGCCCACCTTTGCCCCTCTGTCCAGTCTTCAAACCCTATAAACTCGTACTGCATTCTGTATCCCTTCTCCACCCACCGGGGAAAAAGCCTTGAAAAGGTAATGCTGTCCGTGTAGTCTATGCCCGCGGACGCGGAAAGGCCCGCGCCCGCGCCGATAAGAATGCGTTCACTCCCTTTCAGATAATCGGCTATAAATTCAACTACTCGATCCGCTGAATACTCTTTCATAAAAATTCAAATCCTTCTCCAGGAACACGTTGAAAATTACATGTGTAAAATGATGTGGGTTGCCGCTAAGCCACTCGTCCACTGTCCTGACGGCAATTTAAGATGCAAGGTCTCCCGGAAAACTGAAGACACCGGCCGAAATACAGGGAAAGGCTATGGATCTTATATGTTGTCTATACAGTTGTGCAGGGGTTGAAAACAGCCCAGCATTCGGTCATTGGCCGCGTTTACAATAGCATCGGCCCGGAGACAGGTGATATCCCCTTTCCACAGAAATATTTTGTCTCTGTTTTTGAGTCCTTTTGCCGGCATTGCCTCACCGGCAGGTCTAAGTCCTGCGCAGTCTGTGATCTCTTTTTGCCCTGTCTCATACTGAAGAAGCATGTTGATGTTTTTCAGAAAGACCGGTTTAAGAGGGTTCGGCGGACGAATATTGAGCAGGGCGCGAAGCATTTCGCGTTTTTGATCGTATTCATCAGGAATTTGATACTGCCGGATAAGTCCCTCATGGTTGACAAGGATATCCAGCAACAGATCAACTATGCCCATCCTCTCTTCTGCCGACAATCCTATTATGGACTCATGTTCATAGGGCTCATCGAGTCTTATTCGTTTCCTGTACTTATTAAGCCTTAGCACAGAGAATTGATGATAATCTTCGCGTCATGGGCCTCAGGAGCATATGGCGCCAGTTGAAGGAATGTCTCAAGCAATTGCACCGCCCTGGATGGATTGCCTATGCGAAGATAGGCAAGACCCGCATAATAATAGGTGTAGGGATTATGGGAATCCAGATCAATGGCCTTTTTTAATTCCTGAACAGCATCGTTGACACTTCCCTCTTTAAGCAGATAGGCCCCGCGAAAGGTATGAACATCCGCCGGATCGGCCTTTGTCTTTTCAGCGGCGTTAAGACATTCCAGCGCCTCGGGATATTTCTTCAGTCCCAGGTAGACGCGGGCCAGGGCAATTTCCAGCTTACCCTTAGTCACGGTCGCCTTATCTTTTGATATTGAGCCCTTATCAAGGTAGTCCCTTGCCTGCGTAATGACATCCAGGGCATCCTGGTATTTTGCCTGCATGAGCAGGGAGAGACCCAGATAATATATAGTCTGTGAATCATCCGGGGTCTTTATGAGGGTGTTGCGAAGGGCCTTTTCCGCCTTTTCATATTCCCAGGAATTGTAGAGTTCTATCCCCTTATCTGTCTGTGCCACGGCGCTCAGGGACATACCGCCAATTAATATAACAACCGCTGAAAGGATCATAAATTTGCATAATATATTGGATTTTATCATTTTCTCCTCCATGAATGGTTGAGGGCATATGATATTTCACTGAAGGTTCTTTGTCAAGTTGCCTTACTGTCCATGAAATTCATGAACGCATTGATATTAAGGGGTTTTGGCCCCGATCCCGGTTAGAATCGCCTGACATAGGGCAATCCTGGAAAAGATCGACACAATGGATACTTATTACCCGTATAAGTATGTCTGTCGGGGAATTGTTCTCCACTCTCAGCTAATCCGGTGTATTCCGCGAAACGAAACAACCCTTTTTATCATGTTAAACCAGTCAGTTATGGAATATCTCCTATACTGGCACATTAATTGCTCAATTTTATAAGATATCTTGAAATAAACACTGTTAATACCAATTATTTTGATAAAGGATTATAAATGAATTTAAAAATATCCGGTTTTAAAAAAATAACAATACTCCTTACCGCCATATTATTCATCATCGCAGCATCAGGCGCCTATAGCACCGCGGCAGATGAAAAACAGACGGGTAAATCAGATGATGCGAACATATTCACCTCCGAAGACATCAACAGGATGAATGTCTCAAGCATCACAGATCTCCTCGAAAGGGTGCCGGGTGTAATTGCCGCGGGAAGAAGGGTTTCTATTAACGGGTCAACCGAAATCGCCGTGCTGCTGGATGGGCGCAGCATTAAAGACCCCATATCAGGACAGATAAAGTGGGACCAGGTTTCACTCAATAATATCGGCAGGATTGAGATATTAAAGGGTGGAGGCACTCAATACAGCGAGAATTCCAGCGGCGGAGTCATCCTTATCACATCGAAAATGGCTGATGCCTTTAAGGGAAATATTGAGGCAGCAATGGGAAACATGAATTATCTGTCATACGGGGCCGATATCCAGACAAGATTGAACGAAGTAAAAATAGGCATTATGGCAGGTTATACCTCGGATGATGGATGGCGCGAGAACGAACACAAAAAGGTTGCAAGGGCAGGGTTGAATCTTTCCTTTGAGCCCGGTGACGATATAAATATTTCACCATCTTTCAGCTACCTGAAAGATGTGAAAGGACTCGGAGGCCCATATTTTGCCCCTACATTATACAACGAAACAACATTTGAAAATTTTTCAGCAACACTGCTTGCCGGGATCAGGGGAATAAACAGTAAAACCATCTTTTCCGATTCCACGGATCAGAGCGTGGATGAAGTCCCTGCACCCATACCCCATAACATAAGTATCAATCCCAGGATTTTCAGCCAGGAGTTTTCCACGGATTTTTATTTATCAGGTATAGGGCGCCTTGACGCAGGTTTAGGCTATGAGTACGCAACCATAGATGTGGAAACAAACATAAATAATGTTCAGATGCCCTTTGATACGCACAGAGAAAAAAAGGCGTGGATGTTCGCTACCTATAAATATGATCCTGATGACAATCCATTCTCTGTTTATCTGGGATTGAGGGGGATCTACTATAATAACTTTGAGAATATTATAAACCCTGAGTTGATCCTCAGTTATCAAAAGGAGACCTATGGGGCCGTATTTTCCTTCAACCTTAATGACAGGCTTCCCGGTTACAGAGACAGATATCGTTCGGATGCCTTTGTTATAGCAAATCCGAATCTTGAGAAGGAAGAATACATGAACCTCAAACTGACCCTTCTCTATTCGCCGACCGATTCGCTTTCATTCAATATAACACCCTATTATTCTGAAATTGAAAAACTGATAAGCATGGATACGAT
This sequence comes from uncultured Desulfatiglans sp., assembly GCA_964547435.1. Classification (GTDB taxonomy): domain Bacteria; phylum Desulfobacterota; class DSM-4660; order Desulfatiglandales; family HGW-15; genus CAZJOB01. The sequence continues at coordinate 3,500 of CAZJOB010000345.1, forward strand.
TAACACGGCTGATGGGCTCAGGAGAACTTTCGCAAATGTCGGAAGCGCCACTGAAAAAGGAATCGACAGCAATATAACCTGGAAGCCTGATCCCAGGTTTAATCTTTCACTTTCCTATGATCTTAAGTCAGCAAAAGATGACGCGACAGGTCTATGGCTTCCAATGAGAGCGAAACACAGGTTTCAGGGCAGGATTATGGTCACACCCGTTGAAAGGCTTGCCATAAGCACCACATTAAACTGGGTTTCGGGGGAGTTCAGCAACAGAGACAATACAATGCGTGTGAAAAGCTATTATAAGGCCGATGCCAGGATTGAATATTTTATTAATAATATTAATCTCTTTTTCCAGATAGAAAACATGTTCGACCGGGATTATATAGAACCTTTCCTGATCCCGGCCAAAACAAGGTCCTTTTATACAGGCGTAAAATATTCATTCTGATATTTAATGCTTTACGAAACGACATAATGGATATTTTATAAAAATATCAAACAGAAGGGCCGGTTATTAAACCGGCCTTTTTTTAATAATTACACATAACCGGAGCTATTAACATGACGCACCTATGGTGCTGTTTTAAAACCCTGTAGGGGCGCCTGTGCCTGGCCCGCCATAGCCTTGGCGACGGCGACTGTTCGCCCGGTATATGACCATGAGCAACAATTGGCGGGCCGACACACAGGTCGGCCCCTACAGTTAAACACAAATATTTGGATCAATCCGAATTTCTCAAAGGATTAATAACCTGTTTTAATTGAGAAATTTGCCAAGCAAGTATCTACATCCGTGCTCGTCGCCTGTCACCCTGAGCGAAGCGAAGGGTCTCTATTTTATGACCAGTCACATGCCGGATCACGCCATTCAGAATAACAGATTCATGAGAGATTCTTCGCTTCGCTCAGAAT
>CAZJOB010000346.1:0-4405 GCA_964547435.1 uncultured Desulfatiglans sp.
TAGAGCCTGGCATAAATAAAACCTGGGAGGCTGTCCGAGAATACATTTTTGTACCGTTTTAGTCATTCCCGCGCAGGCGGGAACCCAGTCATTTCAGACACTTATAGATTCCCGCCCCCGTATCAAGTGCGGGGCAGGCTCCAATCGCGGGAATGACGTTTTTGGGACTTCCAACGAGTTCATCAAAACGGGCAGATTTAATGATGAAACATTTTTCTTTTATTGTTTAAAATATTTTTACCTGTTAATATGCTTACAAAATCAAAAATTGAGGTTCTTAGTATTGCGTTTCGAGTGGGATGGCGAAAAGGCAAAGCAGAATTTGAAAAAGCATGGAGTATCTTTTGAAGAAGCAGCAACTGTTTTCTATGACCCGATGGCTGCTACTTTTGATGATCCTGCTCATTCAATCGAAGAATATCGTTTTATATCCATTGGCTTGTCTTCAAGAGATCGCCTGATTGTTGTTTCGCACACTGACACTGATAGAGAAGACAGGCTGAGGATTATTAGCGCACGGCCTGCAACTACAAAAGAAAGGAAAAAACATGAAGAAGGATAAAAAGCAAGATGAATTATTATCAGAATATGACTTTGATTATTCAAAGGCGACTAGGGGTAAATATTATAAGAAGCTCATGGATGAAGGTTCTAATATAATTGTTCTTGAACCGGATATAGCGGATGCATTTCATGACTCTGAATCAGTTAATGAAGCTTTACGTTCTCTTCTTGTGATCGCTCGACCTACTGCCGATTCATCGAACAAATCAGAAAAACACGCTGGCAATTAATTGCAATCAAAATATAAAAAGTATTTTCTGGAAAAACCCTGGGGAATACATCTGCCATTTTCTGAACCTGATGCACCAAAATACATAGGCATCGGGCAGGAGGCGCCTGTTGAAGGGTGGGACGAACCGCTTACACAGGTTTTACGTCCTATATACAAACCCTTCAGGATGATAGACAAGGCTCATATGCATGCATGTTCCGAGATACTCTATTTTATCGGCGGTGACCCTATGAATTTTGAGGATTTCGGGGCTGAGGTTGAGTTTGTAATGGGTGAGGGTGAGGAACAAGAGACATATATAATCAAAAACACCACATGGGTCTATGTGCCTGCCGGTATTATGCACTGCCCGCTTGATTTCAAGAGGGTGGATAAGCCCATAATGTTCGGGCATATCATGTTTACTCCCACATATAAGGCCAGTTCAGACGGCAAGACCTTTTCTTCTATTCCAGGTTAAAGGACCGGCCGGAGATACACCCTATCAGCCGATCCTGTTCGAGCAGAATCATGGCGTCCTGATTCCCGGAAGACATGGTATCCCCTGAATCACAGCCTCCTAGGGAGGATGGAAAGCGAAGGGTCTCTATATTATGACCAGTCACATGCCAGATCACACCATTCAGGCTTAACAGATTCATGAGAGATTCTTCGCTTCGCTCAGAATGACAATTTAAATGCCCAGAATGACAATACATAAAAATTGGTCTATCATGCAATAATACCGCGAAATTAATGAGTTATGCCCTTTGAAAAATTCAGATATAGCCTAAAATTTGCTTCGCCATTTTCTATATTATCCTGTATACTTCCTGTTACCAACTCAGAACTTATTGAGGGAGAAAAAATGGAGATTTCAATTAAGTATTGCGCTCAGTGAGACTACAAACCACGGGCAGTCAGTCTGGCTGCAAGGATAAGTGAGGCATTGGGCGTTGAGCCTGATATTATTCCTGACGCGGGGGGAATATTTGATGTGGCGGTTGATGATGAAATTGTTTACTCGAAGTTTCAAACAGGCGCATTTCCGGATGAGGAACAACTGATTAACGAACTGGTTTCGACCTACGGCAGCAAGTAAAAGCCGATGAACAGGGCCTGGCATTCCGGCAGGGTTGCTCCTGGATTCGGAACAAGGATATGAGTTGAATGCCAGTCCTTATGCTATTATCTCTATCTATCTATGGACAAACTGAATTCAGCCACTTTCTATGTGGTACGACATGGTGAAACCGAGTGGAACCTCGCGGGGAGGCAGCAGGGTCATATGGACAGCCCGCTTACCGCCAAAGGCATTCAACAGGCAAAGGCCCTTGGTGAGGCGCTGACTGACAAGGGTATAGGGGTCATATACAGCAGCATCCTTGGACGCGCCCTTGCTACCGCCGAACATATCGGCCGCCGTCTGAATCTGTCTGTTAGAACAGAAGACCGCCTCAGAGAAAGAAACCTGGGCATCCTTCAGGGTCTTACAATAGATGAATTTAAGCGGCAATATTCGGATGAAGCATATACACTGTTATCCCGTGATCCTGACTATTTTCTTCCTGAAGGAGAGAGCTTCCGGCAGGTGCATGACCGTGTTGCCGCGTGTCTGGAAGAACTGGCACAAAGGCATTCAGGGTAGAAAATACTGGTTGTGGCCCACAGCGGTATTCTAAGGTGCCTGTTTTACAAGGCCGTGGGACTGCCCCTGTCCACAACCCGAAGGTTTTCGCTATTCAACGGCTCTATCAACAGATTTACCATTACAGAGGACGAATGGTTTCTGGACACATGGGGGGATATCTCGCACATGGAAGGGATGTCTGTGCTTGATGATGACTAACGCAGTCAAATAATCAGTTACATCATTAACCTTAAACCTTAACATAAGAAAGGAGGTAATATGGTAATAAACATTAAAAGGATTGCTTTCATATCGATTGCATCACTGCTGATGTTTACCGGGTGCAAAGGGACTACTTCAGAAAAAACAGCCGATGAAGCGTCATCAGTGTCTTCCGAATACAGCCTTATTGTGCTGAATCCGCAGGGGAACGTCAGGAAGGATAAAGTCCTTGCGCCCAGGCTTGACACCCTGGAAGGGAAGAAGATAGCCATGTGGCTGACCGCAACCACTGACCAGATATATGCCGGAAAGGGCGCGGAACTCTATGATATTATGGAGAAGATGCTCAAGGAAAAATACAGTGATATCGAGATTATCCGCTATGCTGACTTGCCCATGAAGTTCATGCCTGAAGATGAGGTGGTTGATGCAATTGTTAAAACTCAGCCCGACGCAGTGGTGGCCGGCTTTGGCGGGTGATGAGGGTGTGTCGGTGCGATGGGTTCCATCGCCATAACGCTTGAAGAAAAAGGCATACCCACTGTAGCACTTTACAATGAGCGCCATGAAGCGCGTTTTATGGGTACGGTGCTCGGCAAAGGATATGTAGACTATCCTGCCGTCAACTTTAATGAATATGAGACATTTACATCAGAAGGCATCAAGGCTATAGCCCCTGATGCATTTCAGTTTTTGATCAGCGGACTCACCACCTGGAAGCCGGAATACATGAAGGTCGAGGGAGAAAAATGGGTCCCCATGGAAAATGAGTTTTCATATACTGCCGCGACCTGTCAGGAAGCCCGGAATATGTTTAACAGGTCCTATCTGGAAATGGGATTCAGCGATGGGTTGCCGCTTGTTCCGCCCACTCGAGAAAGTGTGGATGAAATGCTGAAAGGCACTCCGTTGTCTCCACAAACGGTTATCGGCGTCTGGGGGCCATCCAATGCCGAATATACAGTGGAGAAGATCGCCATTGTATCAGCCATGGCAGGCGCCAGGCCGGAATATATGCCGGTGATTATCGCGGCTTTAAAGGCAGTTACATCGGTTAAATGGGACAGCTACTGGCAGACACAGAGAGCGACAGCCCCCCTTGTGATCGTAAACGGCCCCTATGCAAAGCGAATAGGGATCAACTCATCATCAAACGCCTTTGGTCCTAACCCAAGGTATCCGGCCAACGGCGCAATCGGAAGGGCTGTAAACCTTGCAATGGCAGTCATACCCGGAAACGGAAGGGGCATAAACCCATCCAACCTGGCAGGCAATCCGGCAACATATGCGGGCATTGTCATAGCCGAGTCAGAAGGCGTAATGTCCCTGGCAGAAGGCTGGGAACCGGTCAGTGTTCAGCTTGGTTATTCTGCGGATACAAACCTGGTAACAGTTCTTGGCATTGACCAGATGGATATGAGCATGACCGGATCAATCGTTAATGTTGCGGCAGCCGTTGCCCCCAATAAAGACATCTGGCCCCGCAGTAAAGAGGCCTGGGAGAAACAGTATGCCGGCGCGCTGATTGTTACCGAGATGCAGATTGTTACTGCCGGTATGATGGGTAATGCAACCAAGGCGGGTTATGCCAGGGAGCTCTGGGATCTTGCCAGAATCCCTGTAGACAAATTCAAGGAACTGGTCTTAAAAAGTGAATTTGGAGGGCCGGTTGAACCAGGCGAATTCATTAAGTCATTACTGGCAGAGAAGGATGTTATCAAAAAAGGAGTGCCTGTGGCTGCTGCACCGGAGAATTATCTGGTGGTAGTTACAGGAGG
>CAZJOB010000347.1:0-1020 GCA_964547435.1 uncultured Desulfatiglans sp.
ATATACCCATGTTTGCCACTAATTTTGACACAAGCCAAACCTTCTTTGAATTGAAGCGCTGAATCAAAACGAGGTGTTATGGCTATATTTCCTTTCTTATCTATAAATCCATATTTGTCATTTATTTTGACTTTGCCTAATCCTTCACTAAATGGATCAGCATCATCAAATTCAGCACTGAATGCAAATTGACCAGATTTATCAATGTACCTCCACTTTTCACCTACAAGATACGTTATATATTCATCTCCATGTGTAGTAAATTCTTCACATTTTCCACCAAATGCTATAGGTGCAAGCCCTTCGCTGAACCATTTTGCCTTGGTAGCGTTTTTAATCTTTATGACAATCTCACCATTTTTATCAAAATAGCAAAGCCATTTATCTATCCATATCTTCAATAATTCTTCTTTAAAATAATTGAAAAAACCGATTGGATTAGTGGGAAATTGCGGGGCAAAAACAAGTGCCCCTGTATCATCAATGAAACCCCATTTCCCTTCAAATTTCACTGGACACATGTCCTCACTAAAATACCCTACTTCCTCGAATTTTGGTTCTACAATTACGTTTCCCTTTTTATCCACAAAACCCCATTTGCCATCCTTATTGATAATCTTGAACAATTTTTTGTAATGTTCTTCTTTTCCTTGCTTCGTTTGTGTAGTTTCAGCAAATTTTTCCTTTTGATTATCAATTTGGTTATTGGATACAATTATTTTATTTTGACTTTTTTTAGTTTTATTTCCTATTTTCTTACTTTTTTTACTCAAAGGAGATTCTTCTGGTGATTTTTCGATTGATGAATTGTCTGATGGTTGGAGATATCCTGGAGATAAGCGCACTTTATAAGGCCAACTATCTAAATTTTCAAAAATATATTTTGTGGTAGCCATATGAGAAAATGGTGATACAAGACACTCAGCAGTGTCGATCAAAACACCATCTTTCGTATACACAGATATGAATATACGTACATAATCAGGTGAAAGTCCTGTATTTTCTAATTCTGCTAAAATC
>CAZJOB010000347.1:1058-1574 GCA_964547435.1 uncultured Desulfatiglans sp.
TTTTAGATTCAATATCAAAGTATGCACTACAGGTATTTATCTTTATAAATGTCGAATCAATTTTTTCGATATTTATATTAAATATTCCTGATTGTTCTAATGTTTTTTCCATAACATATCCTTTGGTTTAGGCTATCAGCATACAATATCAGTATATCATCCTGACTAATATTAATATGAAATATGTATTCAAAAAAATAAACAATATTTCGATTCAACTATTACGGCTTGTTATCACATTATTAGAGGTAAAGTATTTTCATAAATTAAAGCTTAATAACAATCCTCATTGTCATTATTGTTCTCTTTATCATAATCGAGATCAGGAGGAGTTTTAGCTGCATTTAGAAGATCAATAATCGTTCCACAATAACTGCATTGGCATTGTCCGGTAACATGAAAAAAAATATTTGAGTCTATGGCTTTTCCACAATTTGGGCAATAGTAGGTCATAGTCTCCTTCCTAATTTTAAAATATTTACCAAAACAGTGTGCAGTTTGTGTTAAGCGAAACAA
>CAZJOB010000347.1:1584-4398 GCA_964547435.1 uncultured Desulfatiglans sp.
TTAATCAATAGTCCAATTATTTCCGCTTTATTTTTTATGCCAAACCCCCTACAGCTACCGATAAAAAAGATGTTGGGTCTAAATCCAGCCTAATCAGGAAATTATTTACGTTACAATCACTGGTATAGCTAATTGAATTATTAAAGTGGCTCCTATTTTCGATTTTTTTATACATTTCAGCTTTCTGATTCCACGATTTTTATTTCTTCCTCTGTTAAATCATATAATTCATACACAAGCTGATCAATCTGCCTGTCTGTTGATTCGATTTGTCGGTTCAATATATCTGTTTCATGAGGCATTCTGGATTCAGCCAGTTTTTTATTCAGGTCCAGCATTTGCTCGACAAGGTCGACCATTCGGTCATGCCGGGCGACATCCTCGGGATCATCGAAGTTGATGGTGCGAATTGGGAGCTTAGAAACATACATGGGCTTGTATTCGAAATATCCCCCCTGTTTTGTCGATGAAATGGAGTGAATGAAATAGTCAAGTGTCTTAGATCCGATCAGGCCAAACAAATATTTATCCGTTGTTGGTATAATGGTTGTTTTATCGTTGGAATAGAAACCGGCAGTATCATAAGCATATGACGCTGATTTCACAATTGCAGGAACTATGATTTTGGGCTTTTCAAATTCGGCGTAATAGTCAACGGTATCCTGAATTTCATACCATTTATAAGACCCCGGTTTTCTGCCCTGCCATTTGTCGCCCTTCCAGTCTTTCGGGCGCGGCATAAGGCGTTCCTTGAACTTTATCAGATAATTTTTGACAACGGGATACTTATCAATATCGATGCCACGCCTTGTGAATAGCACATATTTATCACTTGATACTGGCTTGTATCTCTTTATATCCCTTCCTGCAAGAAATGGCTTTATCACCTCAGCACTCTTTGAATCATCGGATATAAGCCTTTCCTGGGTTGCATTGTCAATTACGAATGCTTCATTTAACCCGGTTTTAATCCCGTAATAAATTTTTCCTTCAACGTATTCTCCCAGAGGAATACCGGCATTGCGGATTTTATTCAGAACATCCTGTGTGCTTCGGTTCACCAAAGACCAGCCGGATTCATCCAGGGTGTCCTGATTCACTTCATAACAGATTTGTCTGACATGGGCCTGAAGGTCGCTGAAATCCAGTCTCTTGATTGTCGCGGCAAAAAAGGTCCTGGCCGGGGCTTTTTTCTGGATGACGAGTATACAGGGGTAGGTTGTTGCCTGCTTGAACACAGGAAGGTCGCCGAAGTCGATGATTTTAATGATATGCTGTTGTTTCATCCATTGTCTCAGGGGTTTGCCATAATTTGCCCGGAACCACTTGTTGGCGACAATATATGAAAAATAACCATCCTGTCTTAATAGTGAAACGCCTTTTTCGATAAAATAGACATACAGATCCGCCACGCCGTTGTAAACCGAGTATCTCTTTTCAAAATAGGGCTTAAAATCAGCTAGCCCTTCTTGCCGGACATACGGTGGATTGCCGATCACTGCGTCAAAGCCGCCATGCTTCATGATATCGCTGAACTCGGTCTGCCAGTCAAAGGCATTAACCCTGTAAATTTCTTCTTCGTTAAGAAAGCTCATTTGCTGTTGGTCGTAAAAATCCGGTCCGATCAGGGAGTTACCGCATTTTATGTTGTTTGACAAATCCGGCAGAACACGCTCCTGGAACATGCGCATCTGTTTTCCTATGCTCTGTTCATCTTCTCCTTCAAGCACCTTGAGAAGCAGTGAAAGCTTTGTTACTTCAACCGCCTGATGGTCGATATCCACTCCATATATGTTGTTCAGGAGGATGCGTTTTCGCTCATCCGTGGTCAGGCGCCATTCCCCTTTTGGCGACCGGTACAGCCGGGGTGTCTTGCCTTTTGACCAGTTTTCCGGGGCATCCTTAATGTATTCATCCCTATGCCAGTCCAGCAGAAACTGATAAGCGCCAATAAGAAATGAACCCGACCCGCAGGCAGGGTCCAGTATTTTAAGGTTGCTTGCACCGCCCTTTGGCCCCGGCTTTTTACTTTTCAATAACCTGCCAACCGTGTTTTTTACGATATATTCCACGATATAGTCTGGTGTGTAATAAACACCACCGGCTTTTCGCACCTCCGGTTTTTCCTCAACCTTTGCCTGATGTCCAGCCGTGAGGCGAATTACCTTGCCGAGAAAGCGTTCATAAACCTGGCCTAAGATGTCGGCAGATAGCACGGAAAATTCGTATGGACTTTCGGGGTAGTAGAGATTCTTAAATATCTCCTTCAGGGGTTTATCGTCGATCTGCAGGGAAGGCGTCAGGCTGTCGCAATTTTCACGGCCTTTTTCTCTTTTAAAATGAAACAGGCCGGAATTGTATTTCTCGTCCGCTTTTCTGAAAAGATAAAACAAGCGTTTATATACATCCACCCCATTCTTTAGCGCCATCAGCCCGCCATAAAGTTCCATGCCCCGGTCTTCGCAGATGCGCAGAAACACGATCCGGTCAATGGTCTGCTGCACGGAAAAGTTCAATTCGCGTTGGGAAAGGTTCGGATTACGCAGGGCAATATTGCGGGCCAACAGTTCCCTCCATGTTTCTATTTCACGCAGAAAGGCGGTGTCCACCTCAGTGGTGCCTTTTTTGCCTTTATTGGTTTCGACGTATTTGTCAAAAGACCCCTTGAGGATGGCTTCCCTGGAAAAGATACTGAATATCTCTTCCCACCGTGCCTCATAATCAGTGTATTTGAGATAAAGAATGCGGGAGTGGGAAATCTTGTCGGTTTTTACCGGCTTTACCCGGCAGTCGTAAACAGAAAGTTCTTCGAAA
>CAZJOB010000348.1:0-4395 GCA_964547435.1 uncultured Desulfatiglans sp.
TTCTGTTTAAGTAAAAAGTTGTCATTATAGGGTGGTTCGTGTTTTAAATTAAATAACGGGCCACCAGGACCAGTTACTGTGACATCTATGTTAATGGCTTGGCAGTCTACAGTATTGACCTGGTTGATCCATACATTAAGCCCGTATCCATCCCCTTTCAAAGTAATATTCATTGTAGGCAAATCCGGATCATCAGACGGTATGGAAAATAAAGAAGTGTATTGACCTTGATTATCAGGAGAAAATCGAACTAACACAGAACATGATTTATTCGGCGCTAATGTTTTTTTGGACGCCGTGTCGCTGGAAATGCTGAACGGAAAAGCAACCAACGAAATTTGTCCAATATTAAGATTTGAATCACCGGTATTTGTTACTACAATTGTCCGATCTACATAATTGCCAAGGACAACTCCGGAGAAATCAATAGTTGTCGGAGATACGGAAATTTTTTGCGCTTTGGACGAATCCTGTGATTCGGACGGAAGTCCACATGCGGTTACTAAAGACAGACAGAATACTGCTCCCAATATTATATTTGTACTTTTACTTTTCATAAATCGTACCTTTCCTTGTTAAATTTACTCTTATCCAAGCCGCTCTATTTTATAGATTTTTACTATTAAACGCGATCAAATCCCGAGCACTTGATATAATTTACCTTCTTATCGGCTCTTCTTGATTCCCACAACCAGCAGCACAATACCGCCCGCGAGTGCGATTCCTCCTACGATCGGTGACAGCGGAATCGTTTTTGTCTTCTCAGCAGTCATCTCGATAGGGCCGATATCTACGACCTTATCCCTGGTTGTATATGTGATGCCCTGATATACGAACGCGAAGATTCCAATCACTATCAGGACGATGCCTATTAAAATGTATGTTTTCATTATGTTACCTCTCTCTATAATTGTATGTTTCCGCTGACCTGTACAACCGTAGCCGGAAGTAAAAGAACCTACAGATGCATATTAGCCAATTGTTGCAAGCCTGTTTGAGGCAATGCCTCCTTTAACGAGGTACTTCTGCCCTCCTTTCGCTCAGCTTATAGTTGTATTCTTGAGTGCCCTTAGCAGAGGTATACCCGGCAACACGCGCTCGTATTTTTGGGTTAGCATTCAGTATTTTGATATACTCCTTCAAGGGTATTGTCATCTGCCCAGGCAGAAATTTTGTCGTAGGATTGTCTGTACCTAACGAATAATCTCCATAAACGTAAGCTGCACAGGTTTTATTAGTTGCAGTATTAGCAATAACTCCAAACGCAGCAACCTCTCCGGGAATCGGTGCCGGGTCCGGTGATTCCCTTAACTTCAGACCTGCGACCTTATTATCATTTTCACATTTGGATATAAAAGCGGAAAGGAATAATGCCGTCAGAACTAATGCGATAAAGAACATCATCTTCCCAATATGACTTAATGTCTTTGAATAATCCGTGTCTGTACGCATATACACATCCTCTTTATTAAATTATGTAAAACACTTGTCATTCAACACCTTGTCAACGGGGCCTGCCCGAATTTGTGATATGACACTTCCTGTTTTCATATCTTTTAACCTCGTTAAAAATTATAATTTTTAGTGAAATATAGATTATACTTTACTGAAATAATTACTAATGTCAATCCATGACATCGGTGAGTTTTTAATAACACATATTGCTATGAACAATTTTAGATAACAAAGCGGTTATTAGTTGAAATCTCATACCAAACATTTATGCTTTTTTATTCAGTATTATCATGCACCTCAATCGATTTTATTTTCAACTTGCTGATTGCCTTACTACATTCCTTCTTATTTTTTAAAATATTATTGACTATTTTAAAATCATCTATTGTGTATTAGTAATTGGATAACTTGCATAACTCCTAAGAAATGAAATTATTAAGAATATTAATAAAAGCGCAGAGTGAGAGAAATAAGTTAAAATATTTATGAAATAATATGAATGCTTTTTTGTAAATAATGGAATTCAACACAAATATTGCCATTAAATCAGCAAAAGGAGAATTTACATGGCTCAGACAAAAAACAAGGCAAATAACATCAACAGTCAACTTGAGAAATCGCTAACAGGAATAACCGGCCTGGATGAAATAACAAATGGGGGATTGCCCAGGGGCCGGCCAACGCTGGTCTGCGGTGTTGCAGGCTGCGGTAAGACCCTTCTTGCTATGGAATTCCTTGTAAAAGGCGCTACCCAATATAATGAGCCCGGGGTCTTCATGTCCTTTGAGGAGACTGCTGAAGAACTGACAAAGAATGTAGCCTCCCTCGGGTTTGACCTGAATCGCCTTATCTCATCAAAACGATTTTTGATTGATCATGTCCGTGTTGAACGAAGTGAGATAGAAGAAACCGGGGAATACGACCTCGAAGGCCTCTTTATACGCCTTGGAAATGCGATTGATTCGATAGGGGCGAAAAGGGTTGTCCTCGACACTGTCGAATCTCTCTTTGCAGGATTGCCCAATCCCATGATCCTTCGGGCCGAACTTCGCAGGCTCTTTCGATGGCTCAAGGACAAAGGCATGACCGCAATCATTACAGGCGAAAAAGGAGAGAATTCACTGACACGCTATGGCCTGGAAGAGTATGTCTCGGATTGTGTCATCTTCCTCGACCACAGGGTGACGGACCAGCTTTCCACACGGCGATTGCGGATCGTTAAATACCGCGGCTCCATCCATGGCACGAACGAATACCCTTTTTTAATTGAAGAAAAAGGGATTTCCGTACTGCCCATCACTTCTATCGAGCTGAACCAGCCTGTCAGTACCCAAAGAGTTTCTACAGGAATCCCGCGCCTCGATACAATGTTCGGAGGAAAAGGATACTTCAGGGGAAGCAGCATACTCCTGTCCGGTACTGCCGGGACAGGGAAGACCAGTGTGGTATCCTCGTTTGTCGATGCTGCCTGCAGCCGCAAAGAAAGGTGCATCTTTTTTGCATTTGAGGAATCTGAGGCGCAGATCATTCGCAATATGCGCTCCATAGGGATTAACCTTGAGCCCTGGGTGAAGAACAAACTTCTCAAATTTCATGCGGACAGGCCTTCGGTCTACGGCCTTGAGACTCACCTCCTGACTATGCACAAGATTATCAATCAGTTCAAACCGGATGTTGTGATCATTGACCCGATCACAAACATGTTCAGTTTGGGAAATCCGCTTGATGTCAAATCGATGCTTATCCGGTTAATCGACTTTTTAAAGATGAACCGGATTACGGCCATGTTTACCACGCTGACGTCTCCGGGGATTTCCCTCGAACAATCGGGGGTGGACATTTCATCCCTTGCCGATACATGGCTTCTTCTTAGAGATATTGAGATTGGCGGGGAGCGCAACAGGGGTTTATATATTCTTAAATCCCGCGGTATGGCCCATTCAAACCAGATTCGCGAGTTTCTATTGACAGATAACGGGATTAACCTTCTGGACGTCTATGTCGGTCCTTCCGGAGTCCTGACGGGCTCCGCGCGGCTTGCCCAGGAAGCCAGGGAGAAGGGGGCTGAACTATCCTATCAACAGGAGATCGAAGTTAAAAGGTTAAACCTGGAAAGCAAACGAAAGGCGCTGGAGGCGCAGATTGCCGCCCTGTATGCTGAACTTGAGGCAGGAAACGCAGAGACGAAAAAAATCAGCGAACAGGAAAAAGTGCGGCAGAAACGCCTTTTTGAAGAACAAAAGACAATAGCCATCATGCGTAAAGCGGACAATAAATCCGGGAAAGGGGGTGCTAAATGAAAGCGGATTCAAAATCTAAAAAATCAAAATCGCCGGAAGAATTCTGGGAGCTCAGGCTCTATGTCGCGGGTCAGACGGAGCGCGCGCTGAAGGCCTTCAGGAATCTCAAAATCATTTGCGAGGAAAATCTGGGGGGAAAATACCGCATCGAGGTAATCGATCTCCTGGAAAACCCCCAGCTGGCGCAGGGAGACCAGATCCTGGCCGTACCGACACTTGTCCGAAAGCTTCCCGAGCCTATCAAAAAGATTATAGGGAACCTCTCCAACACGGAGCGGGTGCTGGTGGGTCTGGACGTGCGCCAGGTGTAACCTGCTCTTCAAGCCGGGCAAGAAAGAGGGCTTATGGCAAAGAACAAGGACAGCGGCAGCAAGACCGAGGCATTCGAGAAGGCCCTGAAAAACGAAGAGGAACAGCAGTATGTCCTGCACCTGTACGTCACCGGGTCTACCCCGAAGTCCGGCAGGGCCATCAGAAATTTGAGGAAGATCTGCGAGGAGCACCTTCAGGGGAAATACGAGCTGGAGGTGATCGACGTCTATCAGCAGCCCGAGCTGGCCCGGGAAGCGGACGTCATCGCAACCCCGACCTTGGTGAAAAAACTCCCTCGGCCCCTGAGGAAGTTCATCGGAGATCTCTC
>CAZJOB010000349.1:0-3449 GCA_964547435.1 uncultured Desulfatiglans sp.
AACCTAACAGCGCTGAGCAACTTCACAGGTTCGGTGGGGTGTAAAACCCCACCCTACGGCACAAACGGGGTGTTTTCGTAGAAGGGTGGCATTCTTGTCTGCCTCTGGCGGATTATATGCTGCCGGATTTAAACAGGAAGGCCAAAACGAATGACCGAGCATATTTTGATTTCAATCAAATGGGCAATCCCTCGTGGTTGCCCATTTGGCTTCAAACCCCCTCTCCGTGCCTGGTGAGTCCTGTCTGCATAAACAATTTCTCAAAATTCCTGATATTCCGCTTATTGGATTCTGTCAGATTATGAGTTCTTAATACTGAAAAATTATAGTGTGTTATGTTGTAAACGGTTGCCAGTTTTTTAAGTGTTTTTCTGCCCAGACCCATTTTTCGCAGATAATCCTGCACCCTGAAAAATACCAGTTCTTTATTCGAATCAACAAGGGCGAATCCATAATGAAAAGAGCGGAAGTCAGTCTTATTAAGGGGGTTTGTCACTCTCAGGCTGAATATGAAGATCGTATCAAACAGGTAACGATTTCCGGATATGAAATATTTTTCAACAAACCCTCTTTCTGAGTCATCAAACGATTTTTCAACGACATCCTGAATCCTGTTTTCGTTGAAACTGTCAATTACTATCTCGCCGAGATCAAGGCCAAGCCGCCTTTCACAGAAGGTCTGAAAATGGGCGCCAAAGGTGCTCGCACAAGCTGCCCAGGTCACACGAAACATCCCTGAACCGGACCACTTGCGGAACAGGTTCATCCAGCCGCGATTGTCCGGATGGTCATATTCCCTCTCCAGGTCCAGATCCATATAGACGTTTTCCATCAACTGCATCATCAGATTGCACAGATAAAACCCTTTTCTTAGCTGTTTCTCTTCCGACGGCAGCCACAAACCGGCTGAAGCGTCAGCCTGAGAAACAACCGGCTGCCTATTTTGCAGAATAAGACTCTCCCATTCCGCGTATATTCGGCTATCTATAAAGGCAAGATCCGCATCATTTTTTATCTCCAGAATAATCCTGTTCAATTCGGCCCCATGACGGCTGAAATTGGCCTCAACCGCTTGAGAATGAGGATGCCAGAATTCCTTGAGACGAGTAAATTGATCTTCACTGGTGGAATAGGCGGTTTTGGAGTATGGGGCAAAGGCTCCTTTGGCTATATGATAACCGAGTTCGCGATAGGCCTCAAACTGCTGTTCATCAAACCACTGGTCCGCGGTTGTCTGATGAGGAAAGGTCGGGTGTTTTACCTTGTATTCATGAAGGTGAACCGGTTCATCGCCTGTCAAAGATGCCTTGCAGTAAACCAGGTATCCGTAATCGCCCTCTGGATAGTCAATACGGCCTATGGCGCAGTGATTGCGTGATAATCCCGTGGCCGGATCAGGTTTGATATCCGATATGTCTATGTTTATTTCAATGCCGAAGTCTATGCGGGCCAGACGCATGATGTAGGAAATAGCCTCAAATTTCATGTCAGGGTCGGCCTCGGCATCCCCCACAATTATGTATCTGCATCTTCGCCTCAGCAGCTCATAGACCCCGATGTTGTCGAAATGGCCGCCATCGGAAAGATTGATATACCCGGCATTTTGAAGATAGGCGCCGAAACACTCCTGAAACACCTCCAGGCTGCCCGGGAATTTTTTCGTGATTATATTCCCGGCACTCTCAAGCGCCTCTTTGGGATGCAATGCCCAGTAGCCCAGACGAATATTCAATAAACCCATAAGAAGCCTTAAGACCGGCAGATTTTTCTGTGCCATGCCGATGTTGGCGGCAGCGCCTGAAACAGCCATGGCAGTGCCGATATCCATGTGATGATCCATCTCTTCGTATTCTTTAGCGCTTACGTATCCTGTTTTGGCCGAACCGAAACGGTTTCTGGAAAACGTGAAACTCTCTCCCGTTCTGAAAGTTCCGGCGTCTTTCCCATCGGGCATGCTCTTTTTCATATTCAGGGTTGTGTTAAAGATATGGTATGGCCCTTTTTCAGGTTTCAGGTCTGAAAATTTCAGGCTGTCCTTAGTGGACAGATGTTCACCCGTGCTGTCATACTGCATCATGTATGCGCGGCAGAGGCAGTCCCTGTAATAGCTGTGAAGTGATATTTCATTCAGATTTATGAAGCGCCGGTTAATATAAAAAAGCGCCAGGATTCCGGCGACAAAGCCGGTTATGATAGCGTAGTCTCCTTTGCTGGCATATGAGATTACCACGCCTGTAAGAAACAGTATAAAAAGCGGAACCAGCATCAGCAGCAATATTGCGAGTATTATTCCTGTGATAGCGGGTTTCCGCCCTCTTTCTTCACTGCTGTTCCTGATCAGCCTTGGCCCGATTAACGAAAGAAGTGATGCGGAGGTTATCCATGAGCTGATATTCCACGTCTTCCAGTAGACTATAAGGATGCCGTAGAGTTGCAGAAGGGCGATAAATAACGACAAAAAGAATATGATGGCCAGAACATTATTGAAACGGCAGCGGCCCGAATATGGTTTGCTGTAACAGACCCTGCAGAACAGTGCGATTACTGTCATCAGGGCGAAGAGGCACAGAGGCAAAACCCATATCTGCCGCCACTCTTCTCTCAATGGTTTTTTGGCATCTCTTATATTCGACCGCAGATTCTCAAGCTCTTTACTCGCATCATGCTGCATAATCCATTCAACGCGTTCCCTGTCATCGGCAAAATTGAGTTCACGAGTCTTTTCAACCGCGTATTTTCGCAGTTCAGCGGTTGCGAGATTGTAATCATGCTTTGCTGTTTCCAGTATTGCAGTGAATTCCCTGTAATCAAAAAAGAAACTGTTTTCTTTAATGCCCGATAAAGACCTGATATTAAAGACCAGCGCGAGCAGTAATCCCAGAAGAATTATGTATGGGATTATAAGATAAAAGTTCAGCACCACGCCGCGAACAAAGACCATGGCCGGCCGGATATATTTTGAAATGAATCCTCCTTCGGCCGTAAGATAGTTTGAAAAATACCGCAATCGCCTTACCGGATCTTTTTCAATGGAAGGTTCATCGGCATCCCCGATTTTCTTTCTGCCCAGCGGAAATTTGTCTGTTTCCATGCCTACTTTATCTGTCGGCGAGTTCAACAGTGTTGTCAGGCATGTCCCTGTATAACCGCCGCCGGAAACAGTGGAAAGGTAATCGATGGTTTTCAGCATGTCATGAGAGGCCAGTCCCTGCAGTATGCCCAGGTTGAAGGTGGCGCTTCGAATGCCGCCGCCCGAAAGACAGAGCGCCGCGCGATCCGTCTCTCGCGACGGTCTTTCGCCGGCAAGCCGCCGCCGTTCTTCTATACGTTTCGTCTCTGCGGCATACACCGGTCCGTCGACAAACCCGCCTTCGCTGCGCTCGTTCGCCTGCTCACGTGTTTTCATCTCTCCGGTCATAGGTCACCTTTACTCATCTCCGATGCAATCT
>CAZJOB010000349.1:3459-4367 GCA_964547435.1 uncultured Desulfatiglans sp.
CGGCAGTACTGAATAGAATCCGAAACGTTCCTCGTCGCCGTTTTTTACACATTCCGGCTCCTTCTGCGTCTTTTTGATCTCATTTATGCGGGCGATCTCATTATGAATTTTGTTTACAGGGAATCCGGATTTTTCTCTGTATTTCTGAACATCCTTAAGCTCTTCCAGAAAGACAGATGTAAAGTCACGCGAATGAATCTCTTTTCCGGTCTTGTCATGCAGTTTCATTATTCAACCCTCCTATCGATAGGTTAAGCAAAATCTTTTGTTCGCTGAATTTATGAAGAAGAGTGGAGAGATGTTTGAATTATGAAAAAATATTGAAATAATGTCAATATTTATGTATTAAGTGATAATCGAATGGTGGCATCTTATTTGCATTGTAATAGAACTGTAAAAGTCCTTAACAGATATGAAGGGAAGCCTGTTATGTTGCTGTTTATTCCGTATGCAGGGATCTTGATGCATTCTTGATATTAGAAAACCATTAACAAAAAGGAGCTAAAATGGAGAAAACTGAAATAATTAATGAGGATTATATGGCATTATGGTTTCATCCCGCGTCAAAAATCGTACACCATAAGATCAAAAAGCCCCTTCCCCCTGGTGCGTTTCAAAGGCTTTTAGGCACGGGCGCCGAGTATATGGAAAAGCACAGGGCGTCCAAGTGGCTTTCAGACGACTCAGACGTTGTCGCGATTGCAAAAGATGACAACGCCTGGGGCGACGAGAAATGGGCGCCTCGTGTTATCAAGGCGGGTTTCAAATACTGGGCCGTGGTTATGCCGAAGAGCGCCCTGGGCAGTCTGATGCTCAAACGATTTGTCAATGAATATCGTGAAAGAGGGGTTAATGTCGAGGCCTTTGACAGTGTTGATGCCGCGATAAAGTGGCTGGAGTCAAAATAG
>CAZJOB010000350.1:0-4330 GCA_964547435.1 uncultured Desulfatiglans sp.
AGAACAGGTGATTATTGTTCGCGGAAAGATCGATGAACCCGGGTTTAAAAACCTCGAACAGATGATTGAGGAAAACCCGATTACACAACAGGCTCAGGCCCTGTTGTCTGAACGACGACCTGACCCACGGCAGGTCTGTCACATGGGTCCTACAGGCGGAACAACCGGAGATCCCAAAATCGTGGCCCGCACTCATAACAGCCTGGCATGTGCCGTTGAATTCTGTTCCATGTCATGGAATCAGCATTGTGAAGATATAAATATGATCGTGGGGCCTGTAGGTCATGATCTCTCTTTTTCCAAGGGCATGCTGGGGAGTGTAATCACGCAGGGAAAGCTGGTCTTTCAGAGTTCGACCGATATGAGCGATATATGTCAAACTATTGAAAGGGAAGGCGTAACCTCAATCATCTGGGTGCCAACCCTGGCGCAAAAGATGCTGCAGTTTGAAAACATCAGCAGATTCGATCTCAGTTCACTTAAGAAAATGCACTCAGGCGGCGGCGCCAGCCACCGTGAGATGGTTAAAGATATAATGGATCGTTTTCAAATCTGCTATTATAACGGGTATGGCGGAACCGAGGGGATGACAACTATCACTCGCAGCACGGATGATTATGAGACAATCTGCACCACTGTCGGAAGACAGACATTTCCCCATGATATTTACAGGGGAACGAATTGCCGCCCGGAAACTCAGGCGAATTAATGGTGAAGGGTCCGAGCGTCTTTTCGGGATACTACAGAAACCCGGAAGAAAACGCCAGGGTCTTTGATGAGGATGGTTTTTTTAAAACAGGCGATCTGGCAATTATAAATGAAGACGGCTATATAACGCTTAGTGGAAGAATAAAAGAGATGATAAACCGCGGGGGTGAGAGTATCAGCGCAACGGAGATCGAAAAGCTGATTATTCGCCATCCGAAGGTCGCTTTAACAGCGGTTGTCCCCATGCCGGATAAATTGATGGGAGAAAGAGTATGCGCCTATATCGAGACAATTGGCGGCGCTGTTCTTACATTTGAAGATATTATTTATTTTCTCAAATCCCAGAAAGCGGCTGTATTGCAGCTTCCTGAACGTATTGTTTTTACGAAAAGCATGCCGATGACCAAGGCCGGTAAACTGGACAAAAAGATCCTGAAAGAAGATATTGAAAAAAGGATAACCCAAGAAGCCTTAACATAACAGAAAGGAGTAATATTTAATAATGCCCGCAAAAGAGATAAGATTTCATGGCAGAGGGGGGCAGGGAGCGGTAATGGCAGCCAGAATGCTGGCGTCCGCCTGCGCCTACGAAGGCCGGTATGTCGCGAGTTTCCCGATGTACGGGTTTGAACGCAGGGGTATGCCGGTAGTGGCCTTTACTCGTTTTGACTCGGAACCGATCCGGGAGAAGACCCAGATCTACACCCCGGACTGCATAATGGTTATCGATCCCACCCTCCTGGATCTTCAAACTCTGTATGAAGGTTTGAAGCCTGAAGGAGTGCTGATCCTTAACAGCCCGAGACCTCTTGATAAAAAGCCTTCAAAGAATCTGAGCAGGGCAGGGGTTATCAATGCCACTCAGGTTGCCCTGTGCGAGATAGGTAGAGACATTCCCAATACATGCCTGATAGGCGCACTTGCAGCGGTCACGGGATGGGTCAGCATTGATTCGGTTATCAAGGGATTTGCAGAATATCTGGAGGGAGAAATGTTAGATAAAAACATCCGCAACGCGCAAAGGGGTTTTAATGAAGTGGAGGTATATACATGGGATTAAATAGCCAAGAAAAATATATATATGATTTCGAATCCTCCTGGTCAGACGGCAGCAAAACTCTTCTATGTCTTAAGACCGGTGACTGGAGAACACAGAGGCCGGTTATCAGAAAAGAGATCTGCAATTCCTGCGGCATATGCATGGTTTTCTGCCCGCCTCAATGTATTACAAGGGAGGATGATGCATATACAGTTAACCTGGAATACTGTAAGGGCTGCGGCATCTGTGCCATGGAATGCCCGAAAAAGGCGATAGTAATGACGCCGGAAGGAGAATATGCCGATGACTGCGCAACCCAGAAATATTAAGGTAATTACCGGAAATACCGCGGCAGCATACGCTGTGCTGCGCTGCCGGCCCGATGTGGTGGCGGCCTACCCGATTACCCCCCAGAGTGAACTGGTGGAGCAGCTCGCCAAGTTTCACGCCGATGGCATCCTTGACTGTGAATATATCGCAGTGGAAGGGGAAAATTCCGCCCAGAACGCGGCCTGTGCCGCTGTAATGGCGGGCGGCCGCGCCTTTACAGCCACCTCATCCTATGGTCTTGTGTATATGTATGACACCCTGCTTCAAACCGCGGGCTACAGGGCCCCGCTGGTGATGGTCAATGTCAACCGCGAGCCGCCCGGAATTCACGCGGTCTGCTCAGGCCAGCAGGATATGATTTCCACACGGGATTCCGGTTGGGTCCATATCATCGTTGAAAACTGTCAGGAGATTCTTGATGCAATAATCATGTCCTACAGGCTGGCAGAGGATTATGATATTCAATTGCCTGTTATGGTGAATTACGACGGCTATTACCTATCTTATCTGTCCGAAAGCGTGGACATTCCGGAACAGGAGGATGTTGATCGTTTTCTGGCGCCGCTTAAAGACCAGCCCCAGAGGATGAAACTGGTTCCCGGCGCAGGGACCGGTTGCGGCAGCCACGGCATTGGACAGGGATTTGTCGAATACCGGAAAAAACATATGGCTGCCATGGAACGTGTCAAAGATTTATGGGACAGGATCGATGACAGCTTTTATCAGTCCTTCGGCCGTGGTTACAGCGGACAGATCGAGGCCTATCGCTGTGATGACGCAGATATTGTTCTGGTAACATCGGGAAGCGCCGTGGGTACAGCCAGGACAGTAATTGATGCAAAGAGGGAGGAGGGTGTCAAGGTCGGACTGGTTAAACTGCGTCTCTATAGGCCTTTCCCTGTTGAGAGTCTTAGCAGGGTCCTGAAGGGCAAAAAGGCCGTCGGTGTTCTGGACCGCAGCATCTGTTTCGGATGGAATTGCGGCCCTCTCTTTATGGAAATCAGCGCCATAACACGGCATATCGGCATCATGCCCATGTTGAGCTTTATTGACGGCCTGGCCAATATGGATATTACCAGGGACCATATTGCCGGAATGGTGGATGATATTCATAACGCATCTCAGGACAAACCATACCAGGAAGTTACCTGGTTACCATAAGCAGGAAAGGATTTACCATGGCTGAAAAAATTAAAAAAATGCCCAAAGTGACTGAATATTTTTGTGACGAAGACCAGTTTTCACCCGGGAATTCGTGCTGCCCCGGCTGTATAATGGAACTGAACCTTCGCCTGGTCTCTAAAATAATGGGTAAAGATATAGTTTTGCTGGGGACTCCCGGATGCAGCGCCCCTACCATACATGGACAGAATGATATGGCATGGCACAGGCATTCCTATTATGCATGTGTGATGACCGGCGTGGCTTCAAGTGCGACCGGCCTGGCGCGTTATTATCAAAAGGCGGGGATTGACGCCACTATCGTCTGTCATACAGGGGACGGCTGCGCGCAGGATATCGGGCTTCAGACCATCAGCGGCGCAGCGGAACGCAATGAAAAGATTATCTATATCTGCTACGACAACGAAGGTTACATGAACACTGGCGTTCAGAGAAGCAGCGCCACACCTTATGGCGCGGCCACCAGCACTACCCCGGTCGGCGCAAAAAGTATCGGCAAGACAACCGCGGCTAAGAACATGCCCATGATTATGTCCATGCATGACATTCCATATGTTGCCACAGCCACAATGAGTCATCTGGAGGATTACGCAAAGAAACTTGTCAAGGCAAAGGAAAAGGTAAAGGAGGGATTTGTGTACCTGCATGTATTCTGTCCCTGCACCGTGGGGTGGAAGGTGCAGCAGGACTCATCCATTCAGGTGTGCCGCGCGGCAGTTCAAACCAACTATTTTCCATTGTGGGAATCGGAGAACGGTACCTACAGAATCACTCAGTCTGTCGCTAAACAGAAACCCATATCCGAGATGCTGAAGCTGATAGGTAAGTTTAAGCATCTTAAGGATGAGGATATAGACATTCTGCAGCAGCAGACCGATAAGCGGCTGAGCGTTTTAAAGGCGCTTTGCGGCATCTAGGCCGGCGAGCTGGTTTTGAAAGTCTTTACTTATCTGTCATTCCGCAGCTTGTTGAAAATCCGGACGCTGTTTTCTGTACCTGCCGGGCCGTAGCCTCCCTGACCACCAATTTATCCCGCCATTTTATCCCGCCATAGCTTTAGCGACGGCGGAA
>CAZJOB010000351.1:0-4316 GCA_964547435.1 uncultured Desulfatiglans sp.
CGGTGAAATGTTTTCCTTCACGCCGGAAATGCGTCCGTAGCTCTGCTGCATGGAAACAATCTCTTTGATGTGATCTATCCTGCTATGAAGCAGCGTAACCTCTCTGAGCATCAATTCATGTTCTTTTTTAAGGGCTGAAGCAAGAGAAGTCAGATATTCGGGTATCTGTTTTCCCCTGGAGTCTTCTGTCAGAAAATCAGACAGGTCGCAATCCGGTTCAGTCATAAGCAATGCCACCCTGGAAATATTTGCAACACGCGATTGTTTCAACTGATCCATGAGAAGGTTGCAGGAGACATTCACGCTGTTGAGCACATTCCCGACATTGTGCAGAACAGCAGTCGCGACCTCTGCCATACCCGCGGCCCGCGACATCTCAAGCAGGGAGCTTTGCACCGCATCCAGGTCGGACATGGCCTTTTCCCTGGCAATTATCTGCTTCTTGAGCTCCAAGGTCCGCTCTTCCACCCTTTGTTCAAGAGTGGCCTTTGCCTCCATCAGTGCTTCCTGAACCCTCTCACGGGCGATAGTCGCTCCAAGAATATCCGCGCCCGCCCGCAGGCTCTCTTTTTCCACATCGGTCCATATGCGTTCCTTTACACAGTCATCAAAACCTATGATTCCCCACCACATATTATTCACAAAGACCGGTATGATAATAATAGAGAATATTCCGTGCGCCTTCAGAAAAGATCGCTCATCACCGCTCATTCCGGAAACCGATCCGCTTACAATCTCATTTTTGCCGAGCATTTCACGCCAGCGGGAAAGCCCGGATTCATTATATGGAATGCTTAGTCTTTCCTGCTCTCTGCCCTTTTGATTACCCCCCTGTGCGTACCACTCATGACGCTGGGACATGTATAAATGTCCTTCGGCATCCTTGCAGTTCTCGAAAATAAAGGCCCGGCTCACGGCCGCGGCGTTTCCCATCTTTTCGAGTATCTGATTTATGGAATCTTTCCACTGGGAGCTGCGCATAAATTCCTGGGCCGCGAAACCTATGCTGTTCAGAATGAGGTCCCTGTGAAGCAGAGACTCGGTCATGGTATTTACTGAACCGGCAAGACTGCCCAGCTCGTCATTTCTGCTCATTTCGGCCCGCACGGACAGATCGCCTCCCGCAATCTTTTCCACCACATTTCGAAG
Source organism: uncultured Desulfatiglans sp. (assembly GCA_964547435.1). Lineage (GTDB taxonomy): Bacteria > Desulfobacterota > DSM-4660 > Desulfatiglandales > HGW-15 > CAZJOB01. The sequence goes on from CAZJOB010000351.1 coordinate 1,150, forward strand.
CCTTAAGATAGGCCGAACTATCTGGCGGGCATAAAACAGGGAGACCAGGAGACTGAAGACAATGCATCCCAGGGCCAGAAGAATGGTATTACGGTACATTGATTCAACACTTCGGTCATAGTCTTTCAGTAAAAGACCCACATGCAGCCAGCCCCACTGAATGCCTGAATAATCAAAAGGCTGGGCGTAATGGAAGATCCTGAGATTCGTAAGGGGTGTTTTCCCAATGGCGCCTGACGGTCTTCGATCAGCAGGCATCCAGTATTCGTCTATTTTATCATTCACCCTCCAGCCCCCCTGTTCGAATATCAGAGAATAACCGTCATTTTTCATAACAATTAAAAATGCTACATCTGGGTCTCCTTCGAGCATGGTCTGGCCGGCAGTGACCACACTGGCATAATCCTCATTGAAGGCAGCGCCTGCCGCCACATCGTGCAGGGACAGCGCAACACTTCTGGCCTTTGACTCCAGGTTATCGATAAAAAACCCTTTTTGCTGCGGAATGGTCATCATTACGAATATCAGCAGTGTGCTCAACGCTATCAGCCAGCAGAGAAGAGTAATACGCATGGTTATGCCCATGCGTACATATTCCTGGCGGAAAATGCCTGGCTTTTTCTTTACTGCTTCCATGGATAAATCTACCGCGAATTCGCCTGTCTCTTTCACTGTTCACCTGTCAATGCCCGGCTGCGAACTTGCCGGGTTTTTGTTTGCAATACCCGCCTTTTTACCTTCCAGCAAACTCCTATGGGCCGCAATCAGTTCAAGGGTGCTGTTCAGGCTTTCAACCGGGTGTTTTTCGAGCCTGTCTGTCTTAAAGATTGTCAGTATCTGCCGGCTTTCAGGGTAAAGGTGCCAACTGGTTATCTCACTCATGATTTTGTTCTGACTGGGAGAACTGTAATCAGCGCGAAAAAAGAAGGCGCTCTTCACCACCGGAGGCGATACAGCCAGAATCCTTAATTCTCTGCCTATCTGAGGGTTCAGTTCAACCATAGTCTCAAATCCCTTGCGGGTTACCACACAGGCGTCAATCTGGCCAAAGAAGACCGAAAGCACTCCCTTTTCAGTCTTGGTAAGGGGCTTGATCTGGCCAAAAAATACCTCAGCCAGGTCCAGACCCTCCTCGTCGAGGGTGATGTCAAGCCATGCGGCAGCCAGTGTTGTTTCCAGGGATTCAATCAATACAAGTGATCTCCCTCTCAGGTCCTTTAATTCTTTAAAATTGCTTTTTGTGTTAACAAGAAGAAGGTACTCCACATTAGTGGAACCGGACACCACACCGATCACGATATTATCCTTTGTCAGAAGCCCGCTTACCTTTTCATATTCATCAATGGTCAGGGTGATGCAATCTACGGTCCCATTGTGCAGGGCTGTTTCAACTTCACTGATGTTCTGAAAGATCCTGGGCTGTGGATCAGCGGTTATTCCCCTGGTCTGCGCAATTTCCTGAGCCCAGATGCGTACAGCCGCCAGTGCGTCATTTTCATTTACATCGACAAAATTCATCTTTGAAAAGCCGATTCGGAAAGGGTCTGAAGACTCACAAAGGGCAACACCGGGCAAAATGCAGAAAAGCGCAAATAAGATTGCCAGGCATGCCAACGAAAACTTCAGGATCAGACTTGTTTTACCGCATCGAACGCAGTTAGATTCAGCAATTTTCATGATTTTAAGATCCATCTTTATTCTTCTATCTTTCTGTTAATTTCTGTTCCTACAATCAGTTCCATTTCCGACTTGAGCGCTGCATGGTCAAAGATATTTTTATAATATTGAGCGCACATCAGGGCCTCCATAAGTTGTGAACGAATAATATCCTCTGTCTCCACCAGGCCATGCTGGTAAGCCCTGGTATTTAATTCACGGTTTTCCTCAGCCGCCTTCATGGCATCCAGGGTCGCCTGATAGGATTTTTCACCGGCCTTCAGGGCCAGAAAAATATCCCTGATTCGAAGACCTATGCCTTCCTTTAGAAGAAACTGCTCCTCTTTGATCTTTGCCGCCTTTGCTCTGGCCTCCGCCACCTGGTTTTTGACCTGAAAACCGCTGAAAAGAGGTATCTCGATACCCACTCCGACACTCCATCCTTCCTTATTGCGGTCGGTCATCAGACCGGCTTCATGGTCATTCCATATCTTATGCAGTTCTCCTGTAAGGGCAAATTTCGGGTAGTGCCCGCTTTTAGCAGTAAGCAGCGTCCCTTCTGCTGCCTTTATGCCGGCCTCAACCTTAGCCCAGTCAGGGTTGAACCGGTATGCCGCACTCACGAGACTGTCAAGCCTGTCACCAAAAGGTATAAATGGTATCTCTTTATCTGCCGGTTTGACGCTGGAATGCCACGGCATGCCCATTGTATTGGCCAGTGCGGCGCGTGCCATTAATTCATTTTTCTCAAGCAGAGCCACCATGGCCCTGATCGACTCAACAAGCACCTTGTTGTCAAGCCAGTCTGTCTTTTTGACCTCACCGCTCCCCTCCTGATACATGGTTTCCGTAAATCTGAGGGTTGTCTCCATCCTGGCCAGTGTGTCCTTGCCAAGCTTGTGCAACTCCGACGTCAGAACCGCTCCGTAATAGAGCCGTTTAACGCTGTCGATAATCTCAAGATCCGTTCGTCTGGATTCCTGCTTCATTATTTCCACAAGCGCGCCGGTCTGTTCGCGGTAACCCTTTCTCATTCCGCCGTCATAGAGGAGCCATTTGCCCTCAATGTAGGCAACATATGAATCGCGGTCCATGAGTTTTACATCCTGAGAAGGGACAGAAAAGGAAGATACCGGAACTGTTCCCACAGAGGGGATCGTGACATCGATACTCCCTCCCATGGGCATCGACATGGTGGAGGCGGGAAACAGAAAATCAGGGTATTCATCCATATAGATATAGGCGCCCCTCATGCCTGCCTGGGGCCAGTAGGATGCCAGAACCTGCCTGTGCCGGGCCTCGGCCATTTCAACAGCATAGCGGGATGCCGGGCCGCGGCGGTTGTTCAAAAGGGCTGTTTCAATACACTCATTGAGGTCAGCCTCTTTTTCGTATGTAATATCAGCCGTGCCTGCTCCGGTTTCAGCAAAGGCCCTCTTAGGCATATAAAAAGATATAAATAAAGCTGAAACAGCTATAAATACAATCAATATAGATCGATTATGCATAGA
>CAZJOB010000352.1:0-3311 GCA_964547435.1 uncultured Desulfatiglans sp.
AAAGCCTGTCCTGGCATGACTGAAGCCGGTGAGAATCTATAAGTGACTGAAAACAGTGGATTCCGCGATTCCCGAAAACAGTATCGGGAAAGGCCCCGAAAACAGCATCGGGATTTTCAACAAGCCGCGGAATGACAAACAATGAAAATCGATTATTAGGGGTTCATCAATATTGACCTTGTTCCGCTAATTTAGCCATAAGCAAATTTTTTGCAAATGGATTTGTAAGTGTACCAATAGCGTTTTCAGCCATTCCGATGATAGTACTTTTAATATTTGAAGTTCTTTGATCTTTATTCAATCCATAATAAGGGTCATCCATCAATCGCAATAAATTCAGTGCAACCTCCATATCCGTCATCTTGTCACTATCGAATACCTGTTTCATATTCATGCCTCACTTGATGTTTGATAAAAATATAGTGGAATACCAACTTATTATAATACATTTACATATTTGGAAATAATATTTAAAAAATTATATCAAATTATATATAGTTAAGCATACATATAGTTATCTGTCAACCTTTTTTATTTTTTAGCCCTTCAAATAGTCGCTTATGCAAGATATTGGGAATTGACATGATAAAAAAACCCCTGATTTTATTGGACAAAATCAGGGGTTTAAATATATCCTGGTAGTCCCAACGGGACTCGAACCCGTGTCTCCGCCGTGAGAGGGCGATATCCTAGACCGCTAGACGATGGGACCATATTATTTCAACTTGGCTGGGGGACAAGGACTCGAACCTTGGATAACGGGGCCAGAACCCGTCGTATTGCCGCTATACTATCCCCCAGCAGGAAAGTCTGGAATTTAACAATTTCAGATAAAATGTCAAGTTAAAATAACTTTTCTATTTAAAGGGATAAAGTTGGACTCCCAGGTCATTGAAATGTCTTTTATTAAATGTAGCGATAGAATCCACGATATTCTTTTGCGCAGATACTGCGATATATGCATCGCTAAAATCTGCTGATGTGTTTTTATACATCTCAAGAGCTTCTTCCAATATATCAATATCTAATATTTCAAGCCCGTAAATGCCGATAATGCTGGTAAGGCATTCATAAATTTCCGTTCTGCTCTGCTTATAAAAAGATTTCAGGGTCCATGCGATCTCAAAAAAAACAGGAGGGCCTGTTAACAGCCTGAGTTTATCCTGTTCAGCAAGGTCGAAAAGCCTCTCAACTTTATCGGCCTGGTCTGGAATATCATTAACCAGATATCGCATAAAGACATTGGTATCTATGAATACCTTTTTCAATCTTCCATCTCCAAAACATGTTCTGATACAGCCTTGCCTAAAATATCTTCAGAATCTCCTTCTCTGTATGCAACTGATCCGCGCAATTCTCTGAAAGATCTGACAGGCTTCAGGATTATTTCGTCATTTCTGACAATAAACTGGACTTTATCCCTGACCTTAATATCAAATTCTGAACGTATCCTGGCAGGTAATGTTATCTGTCCTTTTGATGAAACGGTTGCAAGACTCATAACTTCCCCCAAAATTAAAATCGCCTTACTATATTAATTTGTAAAGCAGTTAAAGTCAAGTCGGAGACTGAAGTCAAAAGAGTCTTATTTTGCATTCTTTTTTACTTCCCCCCTCAGCCAGTCATACCACTCTTCCAATCCCTCCCCTGTCTTACATGAAATCGTGAAAATGGTCATGTCAGGATTGATATCAAGAGAGTCTTGTTTGATTTTATCGATACTACAATCGACATAGGGGAGAAGATCAATCTTGTTGATCAGCAAGACCTTTGATTCATGGAACATAAGGGGATATTTTTTGGGCTTGTCATCCCCTTCGGTTACACTCAATAACATCACCTTGTAATCCTCACCCACCCTGAACTCCGCGGGGCATACGAGATTGCCGACATTTTCCACAACCAGCAGATCCAGGGCATTGAAATCAAACTCCTTAAACGTGTCCCTTATCATATTGCCGTCCAGATGGCAGGCCCCGCCCGTGTTTATCTGCACCACGGGGACGCCCTTTGCGTCTATCCTTTCCGCATCCTCTGTGGATTGTACATCGCCCTCGATAACTCCGATATTCATCTCGTCTTTCAGCGCGTCAATGCTCTTTTCAAGAAGGCTGGTCTTGCCCGCGCCCGGAGAGCTCATGAGGTTAATGACGAACATGTTGTTTTTCTTGAATAATTCACTGTTCTGCTGAGCAATGCGTTCATTGGCTTCAAGTATGTCGCGTACAACTGAGATTTTCATTTTTTTCTCCTTTCTATTCCACCTCCATATCGACTATATTCATCTCCCTGCCTGAGACAACATCTATCTCTCCTGTTCCGCAGCGGGGACAGGTGAAGTTATAATCCTTAATCGGAAAGTTTTCATCACATTTTCTGCAATGTCCTTCTAAAGGGATTATCTCCATCTTTAAAACCGCGCCTTTCATGCCGGTGTCGGCAGTCAGAACCTCAAAACATGTTTCAAGGGCCTCCGGCACAACACCGGACATCTCACCTATATTCAGTCTCACAGAAATCAGTCTGGAGGCGCTGTTCTTTAACATCTCCTCATTTATTATCTCTATAAGACTCTCTGCTATTGACATTTCATGCATGTGGTCATTCCATTATTAATTCAGCCTTGAAATGAAAATTGGCAGGCATAAATTAATTCAAAGATATGGTGAAAATGGTACAAGGTATACGGTATAAGGTATACGGTAAATCTAAAGCCTTACACCGTAAACCTTAAACCGTACACCTTAAACCGTACACCGTATACCACTATTTACTGTTCTCTTCCTATCCATAACCGCCTGTTTCGCATAATGTCCCGGACAGGTCATTGCTTGCTGACTTTCCAGCACGCCACAAGGTGTCCTTCTTCTTTTTCCTCAATGGGAGGCATCTGTTCACGGCATTTGTCATAACCCTGGTATAAGGGACACCTGGGGTGAAAAGGGCAGCCTGAAGGCGGATTCACAATACTCGGGACCTCTCCCGCAAGTATAGTCCTTTTTATTCTGGACGAGGGATCGATCTGCGGAATGGCCGACATCAGGGCCTTTGTATAGGGATGCAGAGGCCTTTCATATAACAGACCGGATTCAGCCTGTTCAACAATTCGTCCCAGGTACATTACAGCCACAACATCACAGAAGAACTGCACGACCGCCAGATCATGGGCGATGAAAAGCAGTGTTAGATCAAATTCAGACTGAAGATCCTTTAAAAGATTCAGAATCTGCGCCTGAATCGAGACATCAAGGGCGCTTACGGGTTCATCACATATAACGAGTTCAGGCTCAAGGGCCAGGGCCCTTGCTATG
>CAZJOB010000352.1:3321-4305 GCA_964547435.1 uncultured Desulfatiglans sp.
GGATAGCGGTTGATGTATTCACGTGAAAGTCCTACCCTTTCCAGTGTGCCGGCCACCTTTTCATAGAGTTCCGAATCCCTTGCGATTTTATGTGCCTTTACAGGTTCACCTATTATATTGCCCACGGTCATTCTTGGATTGAGGGAACTGTAAGGATCCTGAAAGATCAGGCTCACCTTTCTGCGAAATTCGAGAATCTGTTCCTTGCCGGCATTCAGGACATCCAGTTCATTGAAAAGGACCCTGCCTGATGTGGCCTTTTCCAGTCTCGTGATTGTCCTTGCCACGGTGCTTTTTCCGCATCCGCTTTCACCCACAAGCCCGAATGTCTGACCGCGCCTGATGGAAAATGTAACGCCGTCTACGGCCCTGATATAGCCCACGGTTTTTCGCAAAAGACCTTTTTTTATATGAAACCAGGTCTTGAGCTCTTCAACCCTTAGTATTGCATTGCTCTCTGTCATTTTCGTATTTCCATTACACCTTCCAGCACGCCACCTTGTGACCCTGCTCAACCTCTCGCAGCACTGGTTCTTCCGATAAGCACCTCTGATCATTTTCGCGGATCAAGCACCTTGGATGAAATTTACATCCTGAAGGAAAATCAAGCGGATTAGGCACATTCCCGGGTATTGCCGCAAGTCTTTCCTTATGATCTCCAAGCCTGGGGAGGGATTTTAAAAGACCTATGGTATATGGGTGCAGGGGGTTTTCAAAAAGCTCCTTTGATTCAGCCATTTCCACTATTCTGGAGGCATACATAACCGCCACCTTATCGGCCCTCTCCGCTACTATTCCCAGGTTGTGGGTAATAAGAAGGATGCTCATTTGATTCTGCTTTCGTAATTCGTCCAGGAGATCCAGAATCTGGGCCTGAATAGTCACATCAAGTGCTGTAGTCGGTTCATCTGCTATCAGAAGTTCCGGCTTGCAGCTTATGCCCATGGCTATCATTACCCTTTGCCTCATTCCTCCCGACATCTG
>CAZJOB010000353.1:0-4301 GCA_964547435.1 uncultured Desulfatiglans sp.
AAGACTTTTTCAAAGGTCTCAAAACCCATATCATGTAGATCCTGTTAATCCTGTCCAATTTTAAAATGCAAATAGCTTATCTCATATCTCTTGCAGGGCTTCTGGCCATATATGCCCCTGTCTTCTTTTATCTTTATGATATATGGAATCTTGATCCCTATTATTCCCATGGATTCATGGTTCCGATCGTGTCTGTCATTCTTGCATGGCTCTCTCGAAAGGATCTGAAAAAAGCAGGCAACGAAAAAGCAATCTGTTACACATGGCCGGTTGTTTCAGGGATTCTTATCTATATCATAGCGATCATACTGGATTTCCGGTTCCTCATGTACATCTCATTTGTAATCGCACTCGCCGGAGTCATTTTGTTTCTATGGGGTTCACGGGTTTTCAGGATTCTGCTATTTCCTCTTTTCTATCTTCTATTGATGTTCCCCCTGCCCTATTCCATTACATCGGCAGCCGCCTTTCCACTTCAGCTTTTCTCAAGTAAATATTCAGCGCTTCTGCTGAACATCATGGGCATTTCTGCACTTCAGGAAGGTGTGAACATCCTTATTCCTAGCTACAGTTTTATTATTGAGCGGGGATGCTCGGGTCTTCAGTCCATAGTCGCGCTTTTTACACTGGCAATCTTGTTTGCTTATCTCTCAAAGGGCTCTATTAAAAAGAGAATTTTTCTTGTTTTTTCCTCAATTCCTATTGCCCTTATCGCAAACATTATAAGGATCACTGTCATAATACTGGTTGCAAAGGCCTGGGGCCGAGAGGCCGCGGAAAGTTTTTTTCATGAATTTTCGAGCCTTTTCCTTTTTTCCTTGTCATTTATACTGCTTGCGGGCACGGCAAAATATATCGGATGTCTGTCACAAAAAAAACAATAATTCTGTTTTCACTCTATCTTCTTACTGCACTGGTAATGCTGCTCTCCTTCAGGGCAGCGGAATCGGAACCCTTAAAAGATGAATCAGCGCTTTCAAGGGCGCCCTATGCCATCGATGGATGGGAAGGCAGAGATGTGGAAATCACAAATGCCAATGATTTCTTTATTCTGACTGATACTAGCCTGTTCAACTATATTCTCAGAAGGTATAGCAGGGATGATAACAGTCCCGAGATCCTTTTAAGCGCACTGGAAGACCTTAAAGGCACACAGAGGGACATTCACGATCCAAGACTCTGCTATGAGTCCAGGGGATGGACAGTACTCAGCTATGATACAAGTATAATAGAGTCGAGCGGACAGGATTTTGGCACGATGAAGGTTATCAGCTACACAGATGAAAAATATAATATAAAACGTTTTGAGATATTCGGTTATATCTCAAATGAAAAAATCATTACCAATGAAACATCCCTTCGTCTGGCCCATATCAAAAACCGTGTTGTGAATACCATGACCCGGTACGCAGCAAAAGATTCAAAAACCGTGTTGTGAATATGTTCGGGGGCAGCCGGAATAATATCATCTACCTGAATGTGTCCGCAGATATAAGATATGAGGAAATGGAGACTGTTCTAAAGGATCTGGAATTTCTTATGGGGAAGATAGTAGCGGTACTGCAGAAGGGAGAATAGAGCAAGGAGTTGGCTGGAAAAGGAGATGGAGCCCGCCCCGGCATGAGTTAAGCCGGGGGTATCCAGTATTTTTAATACTTATGGATTCCCCGATTCCCGAAAACAGCATCGGGACAGGCAAGTCGGGGAATGACAGGTTGGAGATTTTCAAAGGTCTCGCTTTGTACCGCTTCGCTGCCAACCTCGTGCTTGCATGCGTAAAATGGCTTGGCACCTATCATGTTTTAACGTAATATGGCTAACATGTCATCCAATTTTATAGACAGGGAAATCACTGATTTCGCATTTTCAGAGGAATGGCTCCAGGATACAATGCTCATCAAAAGGAAATCGACTTATTTTGACCCTGAAAGGAAAACCGATTATGGCAGTTGAAACGAAGACCGGTGGGGGAAGAATTACTCCACAGCTAAGAAAATTTCATCATATCTATGGTGGTAATTTTCCTATTATTCAGGTTATAAACGATCCCGGAGTCATTTTGAAAAAGGGAAAAAATGAATATCTTCTTGGTTATGACAGGTTTTTAATGCTTTTTTAACGACTTCATTGATATACTGTACAGTAAAACAGCACAAAAAAAGGAGGGATTTTATCCCTCCTTTTGTATATTTCTTGCTGTGCCTGAAAATTAGACTTCCATTTCAGCCATCTTTTTCTTTCTGTAATAGAGAGTTCCCATTCCAATGAGGCCTATGATGTAAAGGGCAACAGTGGAGGCCTCGGGATTTGGTGCAGGGACCATGCCGTCCGGCGAGTTGTGAATGCTGCTTAGGTATGTGGAACCGCTGACAGAAGTTTCGCCATTCAGTGTAAGAGGCTGCCACCCCCACCAGTATTCTGATGTCATAAAAAACCAACTGCTCGTTTCATCCGCCCCAAGGCCTAAACCATCAAAAGTCACTGTAAACGTATTGCTCGATATATCCATGGACCCAATATTTTCAAAGCCAGACTCCTCAAAATAACCGAATCCTGTGACTGTCGCGGGATCATAAGGGATATCGATACTTGTTATATTTGAACTGCCGGTATTTTCAACCTGATAAAAATATGAATAAACATTATCAAAATCACCAGGGCTGCTTTCCCATACTGTTGTAGTTCCATAGTCATGATCCGACACCCTGTAACCGGTATAATCTATTCCTTCCTGTGTTGTCCAGTTATCCGGCGCATTTAACACAACATTGATGGAAAAGGTTTCACTCTCTCCATATGTGTATGTATAGGACCGGTTAACCCAATCAAAATGCTCTGTGCCGGGGTATTCATCAGGTTCATCATCATCGTCCCTGATATCATAAACCCCGTAATAGGCCGCTCCTGCATTGCCTGAAATAAACAAAACAGACAGGAGTATAAACAGCATTAGTAATATGATTCGTTTTAACATCGCTATGCCTCCAACGGGATAGACAAAATGACGTTTTTTAGGCTTTTTACGAGAACGTCATGGATTAATGAGACCAACAAAGCATGAACCAGGTAACAACCGAAGATCTCGCAAAGTAATGCTAAATTTAACAGATATTAATAGGTTGAAATGGAATAATACGTCATTTATAATACCTTCATATTTCATGAAGTCAAGAATTTTTTTGGCTTCTGTAAATATAACCCGAAAAACAGCACAAAAAAGGAGGGATTTTATCCCTCCTTTTGTCCTTTTGTATATTTCTTGATGTGTCTGAAAATCAGACTTCCATTTCAGCTATCTTTTTCTTTCTGTAATAGAGAGTTCCCATTCCAATGAGACCTACGATGTAAAGGGCAACAGTGGAGGCCTCTGGATTAGGGGCGGGAATCATGCCGTCCGGTGAATCGTGAAGGCTGCTGAGATATGTTGAGCCGGTTGCTGATGTATCGCCGTTATATGTAAGCGGCTGCCATCCCCACCAGTTTTCACTGGTCATAAAAAACCAGTCGCTTTTTTCTCCAGGATCAAGAGTGCCAGTATAGCCTGGATTGAATTCCACATTCAACTTGTTATTATTAGTATCAATAGGGTATAAATCCTGCCCAATGCCATTAACATATCCATAGCCACTAACCGAAGCGGGATCATATGGTATGGAAATACTTGTTACACTTTCACTGCCAGTGTTATCAATTTGATAAAAATATGAGTAGACATTATCAAAGCTTTGAGTTCCGTCTGCCCATACTGTGGAGAATCCAAAATAAGTACCATAATCAATTTTTCGATAACCAGTATAATCATTTTCGCCTTCATTGGTCCAGTTATCTGGTGCGTTTAGGATTACGTTGATAGTGAATTGATTATCTGTCCCGCTGTTGTATGTGTAGGACCGGTTTACCCAGTCAAAATGTTCGGTACCCGGATACTCAGTCGGCGCGTAATTTTCTTCTTCAGGATCTTCATCCTGATCATAGATATCATATATCCCGTAATAGGCAGAATATGCAGTGCCTGTGCACAGCAAAAACGCGATTGCAAACAACCCAACTAAAAATAGCTTCTTCATTTTATTCATTTTTTTTGATCCCCGATTATAAAATTACCATTTTGATCAACTCGTAAAAAGTCGAAGATAACCTTATTTCGTCACCCCGGCGAAAGCCGGGGTCCAGTGATTTAAGGCGCTTATAAATTCCCGCCTGCGCGGGAATGACGTTTTTAGACTTTTTACGAGTTCATTAATATTTGATGGTCTATTATATTGATCTAAAAAGGAAAGTCAAGGGATTACGAGTATGAT
>CAZJOB010000354.1:0-4269 GCA_964547435.1 uncultured Desulfatiglans sp.
GGCGTTCAGGAGGTTCTCTTCAGAATGGGTCTCGGGGCCGGAGAGGTCAAGTCTGTGATCGAACAGAGCGTAAATCCCAGGGGTGAGATAGCGGTACCCGTCCTCACAGCGGCCCTGAAAAAAATCCTGTCTGAAACAGTATCCGAACCGGAATTGTTAAATTCTCTTGCTGCAAATAATATCAGGGTAAAACCTCAATTCGACCAGGAAGGCCTGTTAATTTCCGGTCTTGAAAAAAAGATCGCGGATCTTCCGGTAGCTTCATCCCAGGATATGCTCAAACATGTGAAACAGAACATAGCGTCTATCCTTAGAGAAAAGGGTGTGCCTGCCCAGGAGGTAAAATCATTTCTGGAGGGCTTCAGCCTTGACCATAAAAATGCCGCTAAAAAGGAAGGAAACGAAGCGCTTTCCCAAATGCCTGTAAACCGGGCTGCTGTTAAAAACCTCATGCCGGCAGGAGAGAATTCCTGGAATGAGAGAATACTCGGGATACTTAAAAATGAAAAGATTCTCATATCCGAACAGTTTAATAAGGATGCCTCTCCTGAGAAGGCGGCTTTGAGACTTAACATGGACGAACTGATAAAACACGGCAATCAAAAGACCGGCGTCGATCAGATGATACAGGTCGCGGGCAGAGCAAACGGGGAAATTATAACGGGGTCCGACATAAAAAAGGCCTTTCAGAATAAAAATGAGCGGTTTGTTGTAAACACGAAAGAATCCTTGAGCGCTGATTCTATGATCATCAAGGCAGAAAAAGGCATAACTGCTACAGAGACAGTTGCCCGTTCGAGCGAGGCCTTAAATCTGCCTCAGCCTTTGCCAAAAATACTGGATAAGATGTTCTTTATGATCCATTCGGGCGAACAGAAGGGCCGAATATTTATCAATCCCCCTGAACTGGGAAGGCTGGACCTGAACCTCACTATTAAAGACGGACACCTTCAGGCAAATCTGAATGCCGAGAGCGTGATGGTTAAGGAGATTATCGAGGCGAATCTGAACCAGCTTAAACAGCAGTTGAACAGCCAGGGCATTACGGTCGACAGGTTTGATGTCATGGTGGGGCTGGGAGAGGAACGGTTAAGAGAAGACAATTCATGGGCCGGCAGGGGCCGGAAAAAGATTGGTTCGGACAGAAACAATGCAGGCATCCCTGCTGAGATTGCCGAGAAAGCGCCTGTGAGAAATTATATTATTAATGACAGTCAGGTCGATGTCCATGTTTAACAGCCGAATGAAAGGAGTCATATAATGATATCGGATATTCCGGGACTTCCTCTTGTAGAAGAGGCAAATCCATACACAGTCAAGGAGAGCAAGACTCTCGGCAGGGATGAGTTTCTTACGATGTTTCTCGCCCAGTTGAAACATCAGGATCCCCTCAATCCAATGGAAGGCACGGAGTTCAGTTCGCAACTGGCGCAGTTCAGCAGCCTTGAGCAGCTTTTCAATGTGAATGAAAACCTTGAATCCCTTAACTCTGCACAAAACGGTAACAGCGTCTACCAGGTGCTTGATCTCATCGGCAAGGAGGTGGACGCGGAAGGCAATGTCCTGTCCCTTGAAAAGGGAAAGACTGCAACAGGCGGCTTTTACAGTGATGCGCCGGTTGACTGCAATGTCCTTATCAGGAATGAAGAAGGGTACACAGTAAGGAGCATGTATATAGGAAAATTTGAGCCGGGAATGCATTCATTTGAATGGGACGGCCGCGATCAGAATGGAAACTTACTGGAGTCAGGCGCCTATGAATATTCCATAACGGCAATAGATTCCTCAGGATCGTCGGTTTCGGTTGAAACACTCCTTCGGGGAGTCATAGACAGAATCAGTCTGAATGAGCCGGAGCCGGTGCTCTATATCGGGTCAACCGCGATACAGTTATCGCAGATACTGAATGTTAATATACCGGAGGCGGTGACAGACCCTTCCTAGGGTAAAGTCACATGTCCGGTAACGGTTTAATTAAACAACAAAAAACAATTATAAATAAACAATTAATAAACAGGAGGATAAAAAATGGCATTATCAAGCGCACTATTTTCAGGAATCAGCGGTCTGAGCAATCTCGGCAATGCGATGCAGATCATTGGCGACAACATAGCCAATGTAAACACGGTCGGATTCAAGGGAAGCACCTTTACCTTTCAGGATCTTTTAAGTCAGGAAATGTTTACACGGGCAGGGACATCCCAGGTCGGCAGGGGCACTGCCCTGGCGGATATTGACACCATATTCGAACAGGGTTCATTCGAGTCCACAAGCAATAATACGGATCTGGCCATCGGCGGTGATGGATTTTTTGCCTTAAGAGAGGCGACAAGTGAAAATCTGTATTATACAAGATCGGGAAATTTCCGGTTTGACAACGAAGGCAATCTGATAAACCCCGAAGGTTATGTGGTGCAGGGCTGGGCCGTGGATGAGAATGGCAATATTACCGGGTCCACCATAGATATCGCGCTTACCTCATTTACCTCTCAACCGCAGGCAACCGATGATATAACCATTATCGCCAATCTTAACAAAGACATGGAAAGCAACTCGGCAGTCCTGTCCGATGTCTGGGACGGCACTGAATTAACTCCCATGGGACCGACAACCTATGAGTATCAATCTACAGTAAAGGTATACGATTCCCTCGGAAGCACGCACGATGTGACAATATATTATGACAAGCTGGCAGGGTCACAGTGGGAATATATAGTTACATGCAATCCCGAAGAAGATCTGAGAACCGGCATCTCAGGAAGGGGGATCGGTCTGCTGGCCAGAGGGGAGCTTACTTTCAATGACAGTACAGGTAAATTAACAGGTCTGTCAATGTCAAGGCTTACAAGTTCAGGGGCCGGACCTGATGTCTGGACAGACCTGACCACTGCCGATATGAATCCTGAGGGATATTTCCAGTTTCAGGCCGATTTTCTCGGCGGGGCGGCTACTTCACAGGATATTGCCCTCGATGTGGGAATAAGGTGGAACGGGGCCGCCTTTGCGCCCGACTCACTTGCCACAACACAGTACGCCAGAACTTCGGCGACCAGTTTCCAGTCTGCGGGAGGATACGGGGCAGGCGATCTTAAGGGCGTGGATGTGGACGTCGAAGGCCTTATAACCGGAGTATATGACAATGGTCAGGTGCTTCCCCTTTACAGGATCGCCCTTGCCAAGTTCCAGAGTCTTCAGGGGCTGTATAAGGAGGGAGGAAACCTTTACAGGGCCACAAGAGAGAGCGGCAATCCCACGACAAGTCTGCCCGGGACAAACGGCCTTGGCAATATAGCGCCTAACTCACTTGAACAGTCCAATGTGGATATAGCCAATGAGTTTGTAAAAATGATTACAACACAGAGGGGTTTTCAGGCCAACTCAAAGATCATTACAGTAACGGATCAGATGCTTTCCGAACTGATCAATCTGAAACGTTAGCCTTAAACATGTGCCTCCAGGCGGGTGACAGGCTGCTGCGCTGAAGCGGGAAAAGGATTTCTTCTCTCAGTGTCAGTAGTCACCCGCCCGCCTTCCTGTTTATTGACAAGAAATTGGCGGTAATTATGGTGCTTATACACCATGCTGCCGCCAATTTTTTGACTATCCTACCCTGTTGTCTGTCCGGCACTCTCAGAAACGACGGTATGGCATCCTGATAAGCCAATAAAATATTAACTAATTAATCCAAATAGATACACCAAAACAAGACGGCAATCAGGCCATTTTTTTTTAAAAAAACGGTCTGGCACAGAGGTTGCTATAAATAAAGTAAATTTCCCGGAGAGAGGGAGTAAATCACTTATATGGATATTGCAACCATTATTGGAATCATTTCAGCCTTCAGCCTCGTTTTTACGGCTATCATGTTTGGAGGGGATATAGGAATGTTTATCAGCATCCCCTCCTTAATGATAGTCGTAGGCGGCACCCTGGGCGCGACCATGATCAATTATCCCTTACCTGACATGCTGAAGGTGACAAAGGTTGTGAAAAACGCCTTTTTTCTCAAACGTGTTACTGTTAATGAGTTGATAAGCAATTTTGTGAATCTTGCGGGGACCGCAAGGAGAGAAGGCATCCTGGCGCTTGAAACCGCACTGAATGAAATAAGCGACGATTTCATGAAAAAGGGGATTCAACTTTCAGTAGATGGCCTGGAGCCTGTAGCGATCAAGGATATTCTGGATACTGAGATTGTAAACATACAGGACAGGCATAAGCTGGGCGCCGAGATCTTTACCACTATGGGGACCTTTGCCCCTGCCCTTG
>CAZJOB010000355.1:0-4266 GCA_964547435.1 uncultured Desulfatiglans sp.
AAGCCGAATCAGGTCTATTCTGTCACCATAGAACCCGGCCTTCAGGATGAGTTCGGCAGGGAATTAAAGGAACCAATAAACATCAGCTTTGCCATGGATCACATGCCTCCGGACTTTGACCTCACCAATCAGATCTCCATGCTGGAGAAGGCCGAAGACACGGACATGCCCATGGTCGTGACCAATCTTGATAAAATAACCCTGACATATGACAGGCTGACCTCAAAGGGAAGGGAGAGGATACATGACCGGGAACTGCCATTCCCAAAGGCAACGGATGTGACCTTAAGAATACCCATGAGGGTCCGGGACATGCTTGAGGGACAGTCAGGTGTTGTAAAGGGAATAGTTGCAACGAAACCCTATGTGAAAAAATGGGGAGACGGGTATCAGTTTTTTGCCGGGGTGACCCCCTTTCAGGTGCATGTCAAGGCGGGTCATTTCAACACCATGGCATGGGTTACTGATCTCAGGACAGGAAAACCGGTCAGGGGGGCAAAGGTCGGTATATATAAAGACACGCAGGATTTTCTGTCTGAGTCCCCTGAAATGCTTACACAGGGACAAACCGGTTCTGACGGCACGGTAATGCTTGCGGGATCTGAAGAACTGGATCCGGAAAATAAGTATACGTTTGTTTACGACAGGAATCATCCTCTGCTTTTTGTGAAGGTGGAAAAGGGCGATGACATGGCCCTGATGCCCATGAATTATGATTTTCTGGTGAATACATCCCAGGCATCACGCCATACAGTCTATTCATACAGAAGAAGCCTGTATGGGCATATTCAAACCTGGGGCGCCACGGCACAGGGCGTTTACAGGGCCGGAGACAATATTCAATACAAGATATATGTGAGAAACCGGGACAACGACAGCCTTGTGCCTGCACCAAAGGGAAAATACTCCCTCAAGGTTATTGATCCCATGGGAAAGAGCGTGCATGAGGCAGTGAATATTGAACTGTCTGATTTCGGGGCGATTGACGGGGAATTTATTGTTCCTGTAAACGGGGCAGTAGGATGGCATTACTTCTACCTTGCCTCGTCATTCACCGACTCGGAATGGCAGCCAATGCGTGTGCTGGTAAGCGATTTCACTCCTTCACCCTTTAAGGTTGTTACGAATATCAATGGCCGTATCTTTCGTCCCGAAGAGAGGATGGAGATTACCACCCAGGCAATGCTCCATGGAGGCGGACCATATACAGAAGCCTCCGCAAGGATCAGCGTTATGCTTAAAGAGAAGAGCTTCAGTTCTGATGATCCATCTTTAAGGGGTTTTGTCTTTGACAGCCATTCACCCGATAGAGAGCCTGAACAGATGCTTTTTCAGAAGGAAGGTGTGACCGATAAAACCGGCAGTCTGATTTCTGCCCTAAATCTGCCGGAGAGCGATATATACTACGGCCGGATTGAGGCGGAAAGCGCGGTAAGGGATGATCGCGGAAAATATATCACCTCCAGGGCCTCGGCCGCCTACTCCTCAAGAGACAGATTCACGGGATTGAGGACAGACTCCTGGATGTTCAGGGAAAATGAATTATCAACAGTGGATGTGATTGTCGTGGATTCAAGGGGAGTGCCTGTGAAGGACAGCACGGTATCAATAAAGGTGGAGCACAGGGAGACGACAGCGGCCAGGGTCAAGGGCGCCGGAAATGCCTATCTCACAAAGCTCAACACGGAATGGGTGGAGGATGAAAGCCATAATATATCATCCCGAACAGAGCCTTTCGCCTTTACCTTTACTCCGAAAAAATCCGGGTACTACAGGATAACCGCCTCTGTAAAGGATTCAAAAGAGAGGGAACACATCACACAGATCTCAAGATGGGTCACTGGCAGCGGAGTAGTCCTGTGGGATGACGACCGGAAAAACGGGCTGGATATTATCCCCGAAAAGACAGAATACAGGGTGGGCGAAAAGGCCAGGTATATGGTTCAGAATCCGTTTCCCGGAGCAAAGGCCCTGGTCACAGTTGAACGTTACGGGGTTATAAAGCACTGGGTGCAGACCCTTGAGACTGCGACCCCTGTTATAGAGCTGAAAATAGAAGAGGATTTTATTCCGGGATTTTATCTCTCGGTTGTGGTGATGTCCCCGCGTATTGAAAAGGCGCCCCTTAAAGACAATGTGGATCTGGGAAAGCCCTCCTTTCGCATGGGTTATGTGCAAAGCATTGTTTCAGATCCCTTTAAGCAAATAACCGTGGATGTGAAAACCGATAAGACTGTATGCAAACCGGGAGACAGAATAAGGGTTGATCTGAGGGCTTCTCACAGGGACAGGCGTATAAAAGAGCCGGTTGAATTCGCGGTGGCGGTTCTGGATGAGGCGGTTCTGGATCTTTTGAGCGGGGGCAAAGAGAACTATGACCCCTATAAGGGTTTCTATCGAATCGACACCCTTGACATGATGAATTACAGCCTCCTTATGCAACTGGTGGGGCTCCAGAAGTTTGACAAAAAGGGCGCTGATCTTGCTGGCGACGGGGGAAAGGATCTGGGCCTTAGAGATGTGTTCAAGTTCCTGAGCTACTGGAATCCTTCAATAAGAGCGGATTCAAGGGGCAGTGCGGATTTTGAATTCGAAGTACCCGACAACCTGACCGGATGGCGTGTGCTTGCCATGGCAGTAACGCCCGAAGACAAAATGGGGCTTGGCGAGGGACGTTTCAGCGTGAACAGGCCCACGGAGTTAAGGCCCGTGATGCCCAACCAGGTAACAGAGGGAGACTGCTTTCAGGCAGGCTTCAGCGTAATGAACAGGACTGACAATGAAAGGGAGCTTGATATCAGTATCAGGGCGGAAGGGGCCATTGAGACAGAAGATGGGAGTGCCGTTCAGGAAACAGCCGAAAAAGTAAGGGTGGAGCCCTACAAGCGCGTTACAGTGTGGCTTTCCCTCAAGGCCGGCAGAGAAGGAAAGATCAGGTTTACTGCCAGGGCAGGGGATTCGACTGACCGGGACGGCACTGTCTATGAACTCGATGTATTAAAGATGACCAGTCTCGAGACCTCCGCCACCTACGGGTCACTGGAGGTGGATTCGGCTTTTGAATCAATAAGCTATCCGGAAGATATAAGGACAGATTCGGGCAGTGTCTTTGTAAACCTTTCACCAACCGTGATAGGAAATGTCGAAGGCGCCTTTGAGTATTTAAGGGATTATCCCTACTCATGCTGGGAACAGAAACTGACAAAGGCGGTAATGGCATCACACTTTACGAATCTTGAAAAGTATGTTTCAGCCGAGTTCACCTGGGATGGCGCAAAAGAGGTTCCTGAAATGATATTAAAAGAGGCAACAGCCTATCAGGCTTCGGGCGGTGGAATGGTCTATTACATTCCGGAAGACCGCTATGTGTCGCCGTATTTGAGCGCCTACACGGCCCTTGCCTTTAACTGGCTTGAGGCCGCGGGTTATGAAATACCGGCCACGGTAAAAGAGAGGCTCCATGGGTATCTGGCTGACATGCTCAGAAAGGATGTTATGCCGGATTTCTATACCAAAGGGATGGCCTCAACGGTCCGGGCAGTTGCACTGGCGGCCCTTGCGGAAAGCGGGGAAATCTCTGTTGATGATCTGAGGAGATACTATCCGCATGTAAAGGAGATGGATGTCTTCGGAATGGCCCATTTTCTTCTGGCCGCCTCATTGACAAAGGGCGCTGAAGACATGAGAGAGGATGTCTTTAAAATGATCCTGTCGCGAGCAGACCAGACAGCAGGAAAATTTATTGTCAGTGAGACATTTGATGACGGGTATGAGCGAATACTCACTTCACCCCTTAGAACAAACGCGGCGGTTCTGAGCGCCTTTATTGCATACAGCCGCACCAAAGAGGGTGAGACACCTGTCGGGGATATTCCATTCAGAATGGTGCGTTATATCACACAGTCAAGAAAACAGGGAGGAAGGTGGGAGAACACGCAGGAGAATGTCTTCTGTATGAACAGCCTTGTGCAGTACAGCAGGGTTTATGAAAAGGAGAGTCCGAACATGGCGGTAACAGCGGCCATTGGTGAGGATCTTCTGGGAGAGGCAAAGTTCAGGGACTTTATGAATGATCCGGTTACATTAACCCGGCCAATAGAGAGTAAAGACCCGGGAACATATACTCAGGCGGCAATAAAAAGAGAGGGATCAGGGAGACTCTATTACAGCGTGGGCATGACCTACGCGCCGAAGGAACTGCCGAGGGATACCATAAACGCGGGTATTGACATAAAAAGGGAGTACAGCGTTGAAAGGGATGGCAAA
>CAZJOB010000356.1:0-4026 GCA_964547435.1 uncultured Desulfatiglans sp.
ATACAAAAAAGAGCAGGTAATGGATGCCATAACACGAATCGGAGGTCTGACGGGTATCAGGATCAATGATGTCATACCTTCGGATAACATATTTGAATACCGCAACAAGATGGAGTTTTCATTTTCAGACCGCGAATGGATCATGCCGGAGGAATTTAAGGAGAATGAGCATGATGAAGAACCGGCCCTTGGACTCCATGTACCGGGGACCTTTTACAAGGTGATTGATATAGACGCCTGTCTTCTTCAGAAGCAGGCCGGCAATATTATTTTGAGAGGAGTAAAAGAATATGTTAAGGCCAGCGGGGTTCCGGTTTATGGACTCAAGAGCCATGAGGGGTTCTGGAGATTTCTGACCCTTCGTTATTCCAGGGCGTTTAACGAATGGATGGTAAATATTGTCACCTCTGAAAAAAGGCGTGATCTCTTAATGCCCCTTGCTGAAAAACTGGTCGAAAATACGCCTGAAATCAGCACCATAGTAAATAACATATCCCGGAGAAATGCATCGGTCGCACTGGGAGAAGAGGAGATGGTATTGACAGGTGAAGGCTATATAAGGGAGATGATAGGCCCCTATGTCTTTCGAGTATCGGCCAATTCCTTTTTTCAGACCAATACATCCGGCGCTGAAAAACTCTATAACAAGGTGCTGGAATACGCGGAACTGAAAGGTTCTGAAAATGTGCTGGATCTCTACTGCGGCACTGGAACAATACCAATATTCCTGTCAGGGCGCGCAAAGGAGATAACCGGTATGGAAATATCCGAAAGCGCTATTAGAGACGCAAAGATGAACTGCAAGCTGAATAATGTGGAAAATTGCGGTTTTATTCTCGGGGATATTAAAGACACAATCCCGAATCTTCATGGGAATGTGGATGTGCTTGTGGTTGATCCGCCCAGGACAGGAATACACAAGGATGTTCTGAGTGTGATAATGGGAATGGGGGTTGAAAAGGTCGTCTATGTGTCCTGCAACCCCGCGACACTCGCGAGAGACCTGGGAGTAATGTCTGAAAAATACGATATAACCGAGATACAGCCTGTTGATATGTTCCCGCATACATATCATATTGAGTCGGTGGTTAAGATGGAAATAAAGTAATTCCTTGACATTTTTCTGCTATCTTATTAGTTTTACGCGCTTGTTATTCTGAAACACATTGAGGTGAATATTAAAAGATGAAACCTTTGAGGATACTTGGCGCCGGCTCCTATGTCCCGCCCAAAAGACTTAGCAATAACGATCTCAGGGAAATGGGACTCGACACAACCGATGAATGGATTGTAACGAGAACAGGGGTAAGGGAGAGAAGAATAGCAGATCCCGAAATTTGCACTTCCGATCTCGCGCTCGATGCATGCAAAAATGCTATGGACATGGCAGGTGTTGATAAAGGGGATATTGACCTCATTGTACTTGGAACTATCACTCCGGATACCAACTGCCCGGCCGCATCCAACTGGCTTCAGGCCAAACTGGACATGCC
The DNA here is from genome assembly GCA_964547435.1 of uncultured Desulfatiglans sp. Taxonomy (GTDB): domain Bacteria; phylum Desulfobacterota; class DSM-4660; order Desulfatiglandales; family HGW-15; genus CAZJOB01. The sequence continues at coordinate 1,494 of CAZJOB010000356.1, forward strand.
GCAGGCCGTGAATTTTGATGTTACTGCGGCCTGTTCCGGATTTATATATGCCATGCATGTGGCATCGCAGTTTTTACGAACAGGGGCAGCTAAGACTGCTATAGCCGCGGGGGCCGAGGTAATGTCCCGTGTAGTGAACTGGAAGGACAGGACAACATGCATCCTGTGGGGTGATGGAGCGGGTGCTGTAGTGCTATCAGCGGGCGATGAAGGGCATGAACTGTTGTCCACCCATATTCATACCGACGGCGCCAACGGAACAGACCTTCTTGTTCCGGGCGGAGGTTCAAAGGTGACCCCTATAACCCATGAGAGCGTTGATAAGGGCGCCCATTACCTGAATATGATAGGCGCCAATGCCACCTTTAGGGTGGCTGTCAGACACTTTGTCGATTCCATAAAAGAGGCGGTCGATTTTAACAATATGAGTGTTGAAGATGTGAACTGGTTCATACCCCACCAGGCCAATCTGAGGATGTTTCATTCCATTGCAAAAAACATAGGTGTGCCCGCAGACCGGTTTTACGTTACAATTGACAGATACGGCAACTCTTCTTCAGCTTCATGCGCCATTGCACTGGACGAGGCGGTCAGGGATGGCAGCATAAAGAAGGGTGATATTATCTGCATGCCTGTTTTCGGAGGAGGGCTGACATGGGGCAGCGCTTTGATAAGGTGGTAAGGTCTAGAGCGCCTTTTTCATCTTCTTCAGAAATTCTTCGTGTTCCACCCTTTGTTCAATCCTTAGATCTTCAAGTTCCCTGCCGTCCCTGTCAAAGAATATTATTGTTGGAGCGCCTTCTATTCGAAGCCTTTTTCTTATGTCTTCCTGCTCGGGCTGTTTTCTTGTTATATCCAGTCTGAGGGTAATGAAATCTATGCTCAACTTTACTACCTCGGGGTTTTTAAACACGGTTTTTTCCATCTCCCTGCATGGCATGCACCAGTCGGCGTAAATATCCAGGATTACTGGTTTATTGTCTGCTGCCGCGTCGCGCATGACTGCTTCATCATAGGCCTTCCATTGAATGCTTTCGCCAGATTCCAGGGCCGAGCCGGAATAGAAAAGACCGGAAAGGATGATAATGATAGCCGCGGCCTTCTTCACATATCTGAAAACTCTCAGGTTTTTCCCGGACCTGTCTATCCAGCCGAGATGTATTCCAGCGATAACTGCAAGCAACAAAAGGATTAAGTATCTTAAGAGATGACCGGGAATGAGCGAGCTTACATAGTACCAGCCCATTCCTATCATGACCCATCCCATGAGCTTCCTTACCCAGATCATCCAGTCTCCTGACCTGGGAAGCCGGTCTATCGCGCCTGAAAAGATGGCCAGAATGCACAGGGGAAGGCCCATGCCCAGGCTCAGAATAAAAAAGTAGAGAAATCCGATAAGGGGATCTCCCTTTTGTCCCACATGTGTCAGGAGCATAAGAACAAAGGGGCCTATACATGGCGCTGCGACAATTCCAAGAGTAAGACCCATAAAAAATGTCCCGAAATACCCCTTGTAGTTTTTTGAGGCCGCCTTTGTAAGGGCTGAGGGCAGACGAATTTCCCAGAATCTGGAGCCCAGGACCACCATGATACAGGCGATTATTACAAGGACAATGGGGTATTGCAGGGCGGAACCCAGCATGCCTCCCGACAGGGCGGCCACAACGCCTAAAACCGAATTGGTTACAGCCAGACCGCACAAATAGACAATGCCCATAAGAATAGTTTCACTGCCCGGCCTTTGACCCCTGCCCACAAAATATGAGACGCTGATTGTGATAAGGGGGTACACACAGGGTGTGAGGTTCAGGGCCAGGCCTCCAAGAAAGATAAGGGGCAGGGCCCATAGAATGCCCCTGTCCAGAAACCCGCCCAAACCGGTTTTGGCCTCTCTTTCTTTGGCAGCAGCGAGAAAGACTTCACTGTTTATCTGATTTGCAGAAGATCCGGCCTTTAATACGGCAACCGGAATCTCAATGGCAACATCTTCGGGCGGGCGGCAGGAGGTTTCCGAACATGCCTGATATGAAAGCACGCCCCTGACAGTGTGGTTACCCGCATCAGCCGTTTCAGAAACAGTGAGATTTGCCTCGATGTAAATTCTTCCCGAATAAACCTCAACAGGTTTTGAGGTGTATTCAAATTTTTTTTTCTCCGGTTCGGGAAATTTGATATCCGGTATTTTCAGACCAACGGTTTCCTCAAATGACAGAACCGTGGGAATCAGATATTCCTCTTCCTCCGCTGCCCCGTGTATAAACCAGCCTTTGGCTATCTCGATCCTTATAAGTATGGGATATTTGCCGCTCTGTTCATAGCCGTCATAGGAATGGATGGTTTCGACTGTGACAGTAGAGGCGTATGCGTTGAAGGATGATAACAATAAAAAAAGGAGACAGAAGATGGGAGATAGGAGATGGGAGATGGAAGATGGGAGATGGAAAGATATCAGTTTTATTTTCATAGTACCACTAACCTCTTAATCCCTAATCCTTGATGAACTCGTAAAAAGCTGCTTTATGCCGTTTCGCTG
>CAZJOB010000356.1:4036-4257 GCA_964547435.1 uncultured Desulfatiglans sp.
AGATGGGAGATGGAAGATGGAAGATGCATATTTATGTTTCATATTACTCCTGACTCCTGATACATTAACCCTGCCCAATAATCTCTTGCCCATATCCCTTAATCCCTGATTCTGAAACCTGCTAAACAACTTCCAACTCCCATCTCCTATCTCCTATCTCCCAACTTCTATCTCCTATCTCACTTCTAACTTCCAATTTCCAACACCTTCTTTTCCAGATC
>CAZJOB010000357.1:0-4242 GCA_964547435.1 uncultured Desulfatiglans sp.
GGGCCGGTGATATAATTTTCTATTTGGGCCGTGACAATGAATATATTCTTCACCGCATCCTGAAAAGGCGAAACCAGAGAAATGGTGCCTGTGTTTTTCATACAAAAGGCGATGCCATGATGGCTTATGACGCCCCTGTCTCAGAAGGCCGTATCCTGGGGCGGGTCAATATGATTGAAAAAATAAGACCGGACCTCACCCATAAGTTAATAGACCTTCAGTCAGGCAAATGGAGAATGATAAACCATGTTCTTGCCTTAATTCACAGACTCAGGTCTGCCTTGTATTTCAGGATATATTCACACCTGAGAAAATAAAAAGTCCAGAAGGCTGTCTGAGAATAGCAGCGGACGTCATTCCCACAACGGAGGGAACGACCAAAAGGGTTCTCGGACAGCCTCTTGACCTGATATTTTAATCTTTCTTCCCCCCGATATTCATGATATGCTACGGCCCAATGAGTGTTAAAAACAATATTTATAATTAGAGGACAGATCGTGAAAAGATACCTTGTATATTCTGTAATGCTTCTAGCATTTTTTTGCAACAGTTGCAGCGACTCTTCGCCGGGGCCTTCTGCCCTTTCTCAAACCCTGAAGATTGGTGTGCTCCTTCCGGAGACCGGTTTAAGTCCCATCAACGGCCCAGCTCAGAAGGCGGCCGTGGAATTGGCTGTTGAGGATATTAATTCCTATTTTGTATCCATAAATTCGCCTGACCATTTAGAGGCTATTATTATGGACACGCAGGGCAACATCGATGAAGAAAGCCGGCTTATTGATGAGATGGCGGATCAGGAGATACCCATTGTCATATGCAGCATGACAAGCGGTTCTCTGGCCCTGGTAAAACCGCAGATCGATTCCGGCAGTACTCTAATCCTGAACGATGTCAGCACCTCTCCTCAACTGTCTCTTGATGACAATCTCTTCCGGCTGGTGCCTGATGACAAGTATTCTGCCAGGGTTATGGCTGATTTTCTTTCGGAAAGCGGGATTGAAAAGATTATTATCTATTACCGCAATGATTTGTGGGGAACGAGCTTGCAGGAGGAAATAGCGTCCTCTTTCTCCGACCCTTTAAACGGCGGCATCGTGGCGGATAAAATTGTCTATGATGCCAGGCTCTATATGCTTGATATGGATGAGAAGGTGGATGCTCTCAATACAAGCCTTACACAGGCCCTTGTTGGCGCCACAGCCGATAAGGTGGCGGTTATTCTAATCAGCTTTGAAGAGGGAATAGAGATTCTAAAGAGGGCGGCGGCCTATCCGTCATTGGCATCAGTAAAGTGGTACACGGGCGACGGCCTCGGTCAGAACGCGGATCTTTTGAATGATGTCGTGGCAGCGGCCTTTGCTGCCCAGGTGGATTTGCAGGCTCCGCTTATAGCCGAGGTTGATTCCGATTTATACACAGACCTGCGGACGCGTATACAGTCGAAGACAGGCCTTGATCACTATGCCTTTGCCCCTGTCATATATGACGCGATATGGCTTGCGGCCCTTACCGTGTCGGAGGCCGGCAGTAATGCAGGCAGCGTCCTTCTGAAAACTACGCTTACACAAGAGGCTGAGGATTATGATGCTGTAACCGGTGTGATAGAATTCAACAGCGCAGGGGACAGATCTTCATGCAAGTATGATTTCTGGGCAGTGGATTCGGTAATTGGGGGCTATGAATGGGTGAAGAAGACACCAAGATATTTTTCCGCTACTGCGGCGCCTTTATTCTTATTCGAAAGCGCGCCGGGTGTTGTAACCGCCAATCTGTTTCAGCAGAATTTTCAGGAGCCTGTTCCTGAACCCGATCCTGAAGAGTTTCTGGGAACGATGAGTAATGAAAGATAGTTTAAACCAGGGCTTATAAAAAACAGTGACTTTATTGGATTACAAAGGAGAAAAAAGATATGAATCATTTTTTGAGTAAAATATCAATCACGAGCATCTTATTGGGGGCGGTTCTGTTCTTTATGCTGTCGGCCGGCAATAGTTGGGCTGACACATTTAAAATACCGGGTACCAACACAGAGGTCACCTATGATCCCAGGGCAAATTTCGATGTCCCGATTTTATCCGGGGGAAGTGTAACAACCACGCACGTTAGTCAGGATTTTTCTCTTATCCTGTGTAATGGGTATCAGGATGTCTATTATCTGAACATGGTGAGGAACAGAGATAATTATACGGTATACAAAGGCTATGCCAAATACAGGGGATTTTCCCTGAGTGGCTGTTCGACAACTGGGGAGGTAACCCTGATGCGTATGAAGGAAACACCCTCGATGCCCGAGCATTTTTCTATTGTATCCACATCAGTGCGCTGGAATAACACCCTTTACATCCTGAACGATGTTTTTCGGTGGCTGAATTCGACCACCATGGCAGGTTATGAAAACTGGTACCCATTTGACATGTCCTGCTCTGTTGCCTTTTATATAGTGAAGGGTGGATTCTGATAAGTAATGTTTGAGGGAATGTCTATCCTGAAAAAGACAGGAAAAAGCCTCTTCGCAGGTTTAATAATAACAGTCTGCTTCCTGCCCGCGCCTCTTCCTGCGCAGACGTCTGCGGAAAGTAAGCCACTTACGATAGACAGCATTGAACAGGTGATCATAATCGACCGGCTGATTGCAGAGAGGGCCTATGAAAATGTCAAATCCGGACTGCCTGCGGACCATGGAATGGATTTCGGAATCCTGGACAGGGAGATGAATAAATACAGGAAGGAACTGGAAGAGTTTGATCCGGCCTTCTACAGTATACTCAGGGATACCTACGAGCGCATGAAGGCCTATGTGAAAGACCCGGAAAGCGATTTTGTAAAGGCCATTAAGAACCCTGAAGGCATCGAGTTTCAGGGCCGCAGTCCGCTTCCTTCAGCCGCATTCAAGAAGGATGAGGAGCATAACAATGAGTAAGCGCAATCTGAATATTGAAAAAGAAGCAATAAATCAGATACTGGACATCGGATGTCGAATGTGGAACCGCGGTTTTGTGGCGGCCAATGATGGGAATATATCCGTGAGGATCAATGAAAACGAAATCCTTACCACACCCACTGGCGTGAGCAAGGGGCATATGATTCCGGAGATGATCATCAGGATGGATATGGCCGGTAAGGTGTTGTCGGAAAACAGCGGCTTCAAGCCCTCCAGTGAGGCGAAGATGCATATACAGGTATACCGGCAGCGCGAGGATATAAGGGCTGTTGTTCACGCGCATCCCCCATACTGCACCAGCTTCGCAGTGGCGGGCATGCCTTTGGATAAACTGATTCTTCCCGAGGCGATACTCACGCTGGGAGCGGTGCCGGTTGCTCCCTATGGAACCCCTTCCACTTCCGAGATTCCCGATTCAATTCAGCCGCTTATTGAGAACAGTGACGCGGTTCTTCTGGCCAATCATGGCGCCCTTACACTGGGCGCCGACCTGACTACCGCCTGGTTCCGAATGGAGACGCTGGAGCATTACGCCCATATCTGCCACCTCACTCTTCAACTCGGCAATGTCAATGTTCTTTCACGTGCGCAGATCGAAAAGCTGATGAAACTGCGCACGCAAATGAATATCTCAGGAAGGGTCAACATTCCGTGAATCGTTAAAGATGATGTTTTTTCTTTAGACTGATAAAATCTGGCTGAGTTCTATCTCTCAACAGTAATGCTGTTTATTACAACAGGCTTTTTGGGCCTGTCATTGGGGCCTGTTTCTACCTTGCCTATCTCTTTTACTATCTCCATCCCTTTAATAACTTTTCCGAAAACCGTGTGATGGTTGTCAAGATGAGGGGTCGGCTCCAGGGTAATGAAGAACTGTGAACCGTTGGTATTGGGCCCCGCGTTGGCCATGGAAAGAATCCCTTCGCTATTATGCCTGAGTGACTTATTAAATTCATCCTTAAAGGTGTAGCCGGGACCGCCGGTGCCTGTTCCTATGGGGCAGCCTCCCTGAATCATAAACTCATCTATGACCCTGTGAAAGGTAAGCCTGTCATAGAAATTGCCTTCCTTTGATGTAGGCTGTCTTCCTTCTGCCAGATTAATGAAATTCCATACAGTCTCGGGGCATTCCTTTGCGTACAATTCAATCTCAAATGCGCCCATACTGGTATCAAATTTCGCTACAGCCCGTTCAATATCCTCTTTATAATCTATTTTTTTGGTCATTTTTCCTCCTGGTGGTTTTTATTAAGTTTGCGGATTATATGGGAACCGGGGTGTTGTGTCAATCTGTTATGGGA
>CAZJOB010000358.1:0-4230 GCA_964547435.1 uncultured Desulfatiglans sp.
ACAGACCGCCGGTATAGGTTAAAATCATCAATAAGCAACCCGTATACCTTACACCTTATACCTTTCTCCATTCCCTCAAAAATCAATATCAACAGATCGACGCTCCCATCAACCAATAAATTCCCCGTTCTATTTTCCCGTAAACTTCGGCGCCCTCTTTTCTCCAAACGCCTTTAGCGCCTCGTCATGGTCCTCTGATGTATCGTTTACTATGGCTGACAGCATTGCCGATTCCAGCCTTACATCCGCGTCGCTCAGAATTGACTTATTTATATACGACTTCGTCAGCCTCATTGCGGTCGGGCTCTTGTCCGCCAGTTCCGCGGCCATCTCGTCAACGGCCTTTTCAAATTCTTCCGCCGGGACTGCTCTGTTCACAAGACCTATCTTTTCCGCATCCTTTCCTGATATCCATTTTCCGGTAAGTAAAAGCTCCTTTGCCCTTCTAAGACCAATAAGCAGGGGCAGCCTGTATGGTGTTCCTCCGGCGCCGAACATTCCTACCTTCATGTGCTGGTCTCCTATCATGGCGTCTTCCTTTGCCACTGCCAGGTCACAGGCCAGGAGTATCTCAAAGCCTCCGGCAAGGGCCAGGCCGTTTATGGCAGCAATCACGGGTTTGGACAGTTTTTCGATCTTCTGAAGCAGGTCCTTCCCAATTGTCAGAAAGTCGGTCTGTGACTTGAGGTTGTCCAGTTCTTTGGCCGCGAACTTAAGGTCAACGCCCGCGCAGAATGCCCGGCCATTGCCTGTGATCACCAGCACTCGCACATCGCTGTCTTTATCAGCCCTGTCAAGGGCGTCTGTTATCTCCCGAAAGGTGACGCCTGTCATGGCATTGAGCTTCTCAGGCCTGTTGAATGTTATCTTAGCTACAGAATCCTTTACTTCATAAATTATAGTTTCATACTGAGACATGTTGTTCTTCCTCCGGTTATATTTACTCTTTCACCCTGCCCCCCTCAACGTATACCATATACCATATACCTTATACCGTATACCTTATACCGTAGACCTTATACCTTATACCGTAGACCGTAGACCGTGTTTTATTCATACATTCCATCAACGATATTCTTATACCTCTCAGCCACAATCCTTCTCTTTATCTTGAAGGTGGGGGTCACCTCCTCACGTTCCTGGCTGAATTCGTTCTCCAGTATGGTAAATTTTCGTATCCGCTCTACACGCGCCACATCGGTATTGCACTTATCTATCTCAGACTGTACAAGGTCTGTTATCTCCTGTTTTCTGATTAGCTCGCAATAATCCCTGCATTCGATGTTGCACTTTTGCGCGTACCTGAATACCTCTTCCCTGTTCAGTGTGAGAAGGGCAGTCAGGTAATCTTTGCCTTCACCGAACACAACCGCCTGGCTTATGTAACTGCTCAGTTTCAGTATATTCTCAATATAGATCGGCGAAACATTTTTTCCGCCGGATGTAATAATGATCTCCTTTTTACGGCCTGTTATTTTCAGGAATCCATCCTCGTCCATGACCCCTATATCACCGGTATTAAGCCATCCGCCTTTATAAAGCTCCGCTGTTGCATCAGGATTGTTCCAGTACCCCGGGCCGTTATTCCAGCCCCTCGAGAGTATCTCCCCCTCATTCGTGATCTTTATCTCTATTCCGTCAAGCGCCGGTCCGACAGTGCCGAGCTTCATGGCGCCCGGCCTGTTGGCGGTTATCATTCCATTGCCCTCAGTAAGGCCGTAACCCTCATACATGGGAAGACCGCATGAATAGAAAAATTCAAGCATTTCAGGCGGCATTGGAGCGCCTCCCACACCGGCGTACCTGATGGTCCTGCCCACGGTTTCATGGACACTGTCAATAAACAACTTTTTTGCCAGCCAGTAGCGCAGCCGTAATCCCATACCCCTGGATTTATTGTTTGTAAACCACGAGTCATCGTTATACCTGGCCCCCTGCCTGAGAGACCAGTCAATAAGTCTTTTCCTCCACGCGGGCACCTTTTCTATCTTTGCCGATATATTATTATAGTGTTTTTCAAAAAACCTGGGCGTGGTGAAAAAGAATGTGGGGCCTGCCTCGTGCACATTATCAAAAAGCGCCTTCATGGATTCGGCATACACCTGCTCCATGCCGAATCGTATATGAAACCAGTGCCCCATTCTGACTTCAAGGGCGTGCGCCATGGGCAGGAATGAAAGCCCCCTGTCGTTCTCCTCCACAGGAAAGAATTTGGTATACTCAGCCTGGTTCCTTATGGTCCCGCCATGAGTATCCATAACACCCTTAGGCGGCCCGGTTGTTCCCGAGGTATAGATAATAGCCAGCACATCATCCGGTTCCACGGAATTTACCCTTTTGAGATATTCACCCTCTCCTTTACTCTTATACTCTTCCTCACTGATCCTTAAAAGTTCCTGAAGATCTATAACGCGCGAATCTTCCATTGGTGAGAAAGTGTCAAAAACAATAATTTTATCAATGGGATGGCAGCTTTCCAATGCCTTGATGATTTTCTCGCACTGATCTTTGTTTTCCGCAAATATTATTTTTGCACCCGAATCATTGATTACGTGGGCGCACTCCTTTGGGCTGTTGGTATGATAGATCCCGGTGAAAATCGCCCCGGCGTTGGCAATTGCCGTGCATGCATACGCGTAATCAGGGCGGGTCTCGGATATGCCGGCGACCCTGTCTCCCCTTTTTACGCCCAGTTTCATGAGACCCAGAGTAAGGTTTCTTACCTTTTCGCCTGCCTCATTCCAGGTCACCTGCTGCCAGGCGCCGTTTTTCTTATAGCGTAAAAAGGCCTTGTCTCCGAGCCTGTTGACCTGTTCAATAAAGATCTTTGAAAAAGTATTCAAGTTCATAAATATCATCCTTTCAGACCGTTGATGAAAAAGGAGTGCATCTCTCCGGCAAGCGCTTCGGGCGTTACAGGGCCCGAAGGTTCATACCACTGGATTATCCAGTTCAGCATTCCAAGCAGAATAAAGGTGGGTACGTTAATATTACTGCCATAACCGTTGTCACACATGACTTCTTCCAGCACTTTTTTAATAATATCAATATATTCAAGCTGTTTGGTCTTGAATTTTCTGTAATAATCCCCCTCAAGGGAATGGGCCTCATATATAAGAACCTTTAGACGGGCAGGATATTTCAGGAAAAATTCGATGTGGCTTCGGATAATACATAACAGCTTGTCTTCGGGATTATTCAGCCTGCTGATCTCGGTTTTCAGGTGAAGGTTTGTCTTTTCCATGAAATCGTAGATCATGTCAAATAGCATTTCCTGCTTGTTGGTGAAATGATAGTAAAGTCCGGGCTTGCTGATATTGAGGGCACTGGATATGTCCCGAATTGAGGTCTTTTCATACCCGTTTTTATAAAAAAGTTCAGCTATTTCGCCAAGTATCTGCTCTTTCTTGTTCATACTCACCCTGAATTTCTTTACCGAACGTTCGGTTTATAGTAGATGAATGACTGCTTGTCAACTATTTTAGGGGCAAAATTATATCGTCAGGACACTTAAAAATTATCTTGCATACAGCAATATTAATTGATATTGTCAGCAACATGAAAACAACAATAGATATTGCAGATTCCCTATTAAAAGAGGCCAGAGAAGTTGCTGCCAAAAGACATCTGACCTTGCGCACCCTTGTTGAACAGGGGCTGCGAGATATTCTTGCCAGGCAGGAATTGAAGGAAGAATTCAAATTAAGAAAGGCCAGTTTCAAGGGAAAAGGACTGCAGAATGAATTCAGGGGTGAAAGCTGGGATAAGATTAGGGAAGCAGCCTATGAGGATCACGGAGGATGATCGCGGTAGACACAAATATCCTTGTTTATGCTCACCGCGAGGATTCATCTTTTCATGAAAAGGCATTGTCCTGCATTACAGGGCTTGCGGAAGGTAGATCATCATGGGCTATTCCATGGCCCTGTATACATGAATTTTTTTCAATAGTAACTCATCCCAGAATATATGACCCTCCTAGTTCTATTGAAATCGCGGTTGACCAGATTACCGCATGGTTTGATTCACCCAGGCTGGTTCTGCTTTCCGAAACCCCTGATTACTGGGCTATTCTGAAACCTCTTGTTAATTCTTCCCAGATAAGCGGACCAATGATCCATGATGCCCGTATTGCGGCCCTCTGTATTCAATATGGTGTTACTGAATTATTGACCGCTGACAGGGATTTTGGGAGATTTGGTGAATTACATACGCGTAATCCACTTGTCT
>CAZJOB010000359.1:0-4228 GCA_964547435.1 uncultured Desulfatiglans sp.
ATGGGCGGACGCCAACCTGAGTGGGGATTTTACAGGATTTGATCCTATTGATCTGGGCGGGTTTCGTTTAACCACAGGCATTCAATGGCATTTTTAAGGGAGGTATATTATGTACTCGATAAATCACCATTTAATAAAAGGGCGCCAAACAGGAAATTCCATACAATGGAACAATCCCGCAAGGTTGACTGTGAATACTATCTTTCACAACCTGTTTTTGTTTGGAGCTATCCTCGTGTTATTGATATCTGCACCGGTTGCGATCAGTGCATCAGAACAGCCTGACTCATTAGACTACGAAAAACTGGATACCCGGCTTTTGCCCTGGATCGGGTCATGGCGTCTGCTTTCCAGCGGGGTCAACGCAGACCAGAACGAACTGGTGCAGGAATTTTTATTGATTATAAGCCCTGGTGACAGTGAAAACTCCCTAACCATGAAAGGGTACAGGGATGGAAAGCTGTCAGCAGAGGAAAATATAATTGTTGATGGCCTTCGCCATCAAATAACAGATGACAAATGTACCGGCTGGTATCAGTATTCATGGTCGGAAAACGGAAGACGTTTACTGTTTAACAGTGAATCGAACTGTCCGGGTGATCCTCCCCGTAAGATATCAGGGATGTCAATTTTTGACGAAAAAGGACACTGGCTGGACATCCAATTGTTACATAATGGAGAGGATATTGTTACCAATACAAGAAAATATCGTAATGTTGACAGCGATTCTGTAATGCCAGGTGCAAATGCGGTGAACCGCACAAGTTCTGCCAGGAGTGCTTCAGGCAGAAGTTTTACAATCGTAGAAATCATCGAACTTAGCAGCAAGGTTGAATCCGAAGTGCTGGAGGCTGCGCTGTTAGAAACAGGTAAACCCTTTCCTATCAATTCAAAAAAAGTTGCAGAGTTGGCAGATCTAAAAGTCCCATCACGAGTGATTGATCTTATGGTGGCCTTATCATTTCCGGATAAATTCAATTTACAGGGCAGGGCAATATCACTGGCACGGGAAACAGAGATTCAACCATATTATTATTTCCCTGAACGCTATCATTACTGCTTAAATAACTACAGGTACTTTCCCTGGCATTGGACGCCATATGACTGCATTCCTTATGGATATTCATATCTGGGCTGGTATACCGGTTATGGATGGTACTATCCGCTCTGGACATATCCCTATTATTATACAGGCGGCGGCGGTGGTGGAGGGGCAGAGCATGGGAGGTTGATTAAAGGGAAGGGATATACCAGAAGCGGTTCAGAATCATCATCCCGCTATGCCGTTCCCAAAAATGCACCAACAGGGCAAAGCTATCAGCCGAGTGCTGCATATCCTTCATCCAGATCCCCAAGCGCCTCAAGCAGCGCCTCAAGCAGTTCCTCAAGCAGCGCTTCAAGCAGTTCCTCAAGCAGCACGTCAAGCAGTTCCAAAGATGAGACTTTCAGTGTAGGTCCCAATGCATCTCCGAGCGGGTACAGCAGCGGTAAAAGGTGAAGAAGATAGTTTATTTACTTTTTGTTGGGTTGTTTCAATTAACCCAACCTACGCACCGGGCTTTTTTTAAGTTTTCACAATACATTAACTTTTTTCACAAAGTCATAAGGGGGAAGTCATGGATAATAGAAAGTCATTCAATCCATATTTTTGCTGGTTATTGATATCAGCTTTTCTGGTTATCACTCTAAATGCATGCGAAGGGACATCCGGAAGACGAGGAGTTGTTGCAAACCAGAACATGGAAACAACTAAAACTGGTAAGTGGACCATGATATCCGGGGATGCCAGGCCGGATCGACCCGGAGTCTACGGCACAAGAGGCATCGCTGCCGGCACAAACAAACCGGGCGCCAGATATGGCAGCGTTGGCTGGAAGGACGACATGGACAACCTGTGGCTTTTTGGGGGAGGCACGGGGTCAGGTTCTACGACTTTCCTCAATGATCTCTGGAAATTTGACGGAAGCAACTGGACATGGATATCCGGCGATAATGAAAGAAATGAAAGGGGAGTCTACGGAACAAAGGGGATCCCGGGCAGTGCGAACAAACCCGGCGCACGTTATGGCAGCGCAAGCTGGTATGATAAGAAAGGCAATTTATGGCTTTTTGGCGGGTATGGTTTTGCTGCCGGAAAATACCAGGGAGCTTTAAATGATCTCTGGAAATTTGACGGGACAAACTGGACCTGGGTTTCCGGGGACGAAGAAATAGAAATACGCGGTGTTTACGGTACAAAAGGTATTACCTCTGCCACAAATAAGCCGGGCGCCAGGTATGACAGTATGAGCTGGACAGACAAAAAGGGGAATTTATGGCTTTTTGGCGGGAGAGGTTATTCTGCAGGATTGTTCGGGGACCTAAATGACCTGTGGAAATTTGACGGAGATAACTGGACCTGGATATCCGGAGATAACAGACAGGATGAGCCGGGGATATACGGTACAAAAGGGATAGCAGACAGCGCTAATGTACCGGGTTCCAGATATGGAGGTGTAAGCTGGATAGACAGCAAAGGTAATTTATGGCTTTTTGGCGGATTCGGCTCTACCGAAATCAGGACATCCGGAACCCTCAACGATCTATGGAAATTTGACGGAACTAACTGGACCTGGGTTTCCGGAGATAAATCAGATAAGCGATTGGGGGTCTATGGCTTAATGGGGGTGACTAACAGTAATAATAAACCGGGTTCACGCTATGGCAGCATCGGCTGGATAGACAGTGAAGATAACCTGTGGCTCTTTGGCGGTATGGGGTACAACAGAAATTCAAGTTTGTTAAATGATCTGTGGAAATTTGACGGAACTAACTGGACCTGGGTTTCCGGTAAAAAATCAAGTAGCAGCCCTGATAAAGAAAACGAACCAACCCCAAGGTATTACAGCATCGGCTGGATAGACAGTAAAGATAACCTGTGGCTCTTTGGCGGCATAAAGAATTATTCCGATATTTTCAATGATCTGTGGAAATATGAACATTAGTGGAAAGCATAGGGTCAAGTCTTGACGGGCTGACCCAGGTCTTTATATTTTACTTGTTACCTGAGCATTTTAAATTGTCATTCTGAGCGAAGCGAAGAATCTCTATCATGAATCTGATATTCCCAAATGGCATGATTCGGCATGTGACCGGACATAAAACAGAGACCCTTCGCTTCGAGGCTGTCCGATAATAGCCCAGGGTGTCATTCCCGCGAAGGCGGGAATCTATAAGTGCCTGGAATGACTGGATTCCCTCCTTCGCGGGAATGACCATAAGGTAGAATAAATGTATTCTCGGACAGTCTCTTCGCTCAAGGTGACATGCATCGGGCGCGGCTGTATTTTTAACAAGATCTAAGCTGAATGCTAACCGCTGACTGCTGAAAGCTTCATCCAGACAGGCAGGTTGGATTAATAACCCAACATCATTTTAGTTTGTGTTGGGTTGCTTCGCTTAACCCAACCTATGTGCTGTTTTCATTTGAAAATGAGGACTTACTCCTCCCTTTAGTAAAGTGAAGGTCGGGTGGGATTTTGCCTTTTCATCGATCGAGCTTTTATTCTGCATGGTGCTGGGGTCACCTTCGTTAAATCCCCCTGCCCCCCTTTTCCAAAGGGGGAATTGTGGAGCGTTTTTCCAAAGGGAGGATTGAGGGGCACTTTTCCAAAGGGGGAAGACAGGTAGGTTGGGTTGATAACCCAACATCATTTAATTTTTTGTTGGGTTGCTTGGCTTAACCCAACCTACGCACTTTTATCACAGGAGATCGTTCATGAAAAAATTCCGGGTTTTAATTTTTGGAATCCTGCTCATCTGTTCGCCGGCCCTTGGCGCGCCAATAACATCCGAACTGGCAAAAGAGGCGGCGCTTACTCAGTTGGAGGCCATTGAGACAATAACAACTGCTGATGCACAGGGGCTTAAAAGAGACAGACAGTCGCTGCCGGCACGCACTGTCTCCGGGATCAAAGGCCTGCTGAATGATCAGGGCGATACCCTCGCATTCGTATTGCAGCTTGAACCCACAGGCTATATCGTGATCTCTCCCGATACGAATATCCGGCCTGTAATTGCCTATTCCATGGACACGAATTTTTCATTTACTGATTCCCCGGAAAACGCTCTCCTGCACCTTGTTCAGGGCGACATGGAAAACAGGCTTGCTGCTCTTGGGTTTATTCCAGATGAACACAAAGAAAAAAACAACCTGCTATGGGAACAATACCTTAAAAAGGACCAGACC
>CAZJOB010000360.1:0-4224 GCA_964547435.1 uncultured Desulfatiglans sp.
GATCTGCGGGCATCCTCAACAGGCAATGGACTTTATCAAAGAGGAGCCGGTCAGTCTGGCATTTGTGGATATCAACATGCCTGAGATGAACGGCATTGAACTTGCTTCAAAAATAAAGGAACAACTCCCTCTATGCGGAGTTGTGTTTATCACAGGTTATGGCACCTTTAATAACGCTGTTCAGGCCATAAAAGTCGGGGCCTATGATTACCTGAGAAAACCCTTCGGAATAAGCGAACTCAAACTTTGCCTGAAACGGTTTCAGGAGCGTCAGGAGCTCAGAAATAAGGTCAGACGAGTTGAACAGAGATATTTCAATCTTGTGCAGAACATCCCTTCACTGGTTTTTATTATTCGTAAAGACTTCAGTCTTGATTTTATTAACCGCGCCTGCGAACCAATGCTGGGTTTCACTCCTGAAGAGGCATTGAATAACCGCGACTGGCTTAGAGAAAGATTGCATAGAGATGACCTTCAACGCATTGAATCAGCTTTTATGAAGGCGTTTCAAAAGAAAAATCTGCGCTTTTCAGAGGAATGCAGGCTTATTCACAAAGACGGTCACACAATTCATGCCATGATAGGATCAATATTGCTTGCCGAATCTGAACAGTCCCAGGGAACTGAGCAGGTGCAGGGAATGATAGTTGATATAACTGATCGGGTTTTTCTTGAAAAGGCTGTTATTCAGAGAGAAAAACTGAAAATCCTAAGCGCCATTTCCGCTGAAGTGGCCCATGGAATAAGAAATCCTCTTGTATCTATAGGGGGTTTCGCCCGGCGTCTTAGAAAAAGATTCGAAGATCTTCCTGAAGGGGATATAATTCTAAAGGAGTCAAAACGACTGGAAAATATTCTAAAAAGAATTGCCGAATACCTGAAACCTGTTGAAGTCAGTTATCAGGAATGCTCTATAAACAATATAGTGTCCGATTGCGTAAAACTGGTGTCGGAGGAAATGGAAGGCGGGGATCTGCGTTACCAGTTGAATCTTCACCCCTCATTAACAACCATCACCATTGATAAGGAGATCTTGACCAGGATTTTTACGGATCTTATAAGAAACGCCCGGAATGTCATGGGGGGCGATGGAAAACTGTATATCAGCACATTTGAAAGTAACAAAAACTGTCATATAGAATTCAAAAAAACCGGCGAAAAGCCGGGAAATGATGATCTTGAACCCTTTTTACTGCCATTTAACAGCAGCGATAAGGAGTTTGGCCTGCCGCTTTCATACAGACTTCTAAAAAACATGGGAGGTCTTCTTTCCTATTCCAAGGGAGAAAAAGAGATTATTTTTACAGTTTCTCTGCCAAAACACCCGACACCCGCAGAAAATATGGATGGCCTGATTATGAACTGATCGCAGCATACGGGTGAACTCTGTTATAACAATTTATTTTTTAACAATTAATACCAGCCCGATGTTAAAAAAATAACCTTCATTTTGAGGTTGTTATCTCAGTCTCTGGCATGGTTTGTGCTTATTAAGATAATAATTATTATTGACAGCATGAAAGGCTTTTACTATTTACCTATTTCTGCTTGAAAGAAAAAAAAGGATAGTTATTTTAGTAGATTCATATTATTTAATAATATAATCGATGTTTGCATAATCTTTATATTGACCTATAAAAAGGAATTTTTGATGAAGACACAAGTTGAGGATATAAGCCAGGTAAAGAAGAAACTGCTGGTTGAAATTGACGCACAGGAAATTGACGCCAGAATAAACAAGGCCTATAAAGAGCTCGGGAAAAGGGCTAAAGTTAGAGGTTTTCGACCGGGGAAAATACCCATGAGCATCCTGGAAAGGTATTATGGAGAGCAGGTTCTGAGCGATGTGACGAGCTCGATTATTCAGGAGACCCTGCCGGAGGCGTTTCAGGAAACAAAGATATATCCCTTGAGCATGCCGGTTATTGAGAATGAGTTATTAAAAAAGGGACAGGATTATAAATATACCGCCCTTATGGAAATCAGACCTGAGTTCGAACTAAAGGATTATCTCGGAGCTGAGGTGGAAAAAGAAGAATGTGTTGTCATTGATGAAGATATCGAAAAGCAGATTGAGGATATCAGGGAATCTCATGGAACCCTGAAGTCTGTCAGTGAAGACCGGCCTCTTAAGAAGGGAGATTACGCTGTTATTGATTATGAAGCCTTTGATCAGGATCTCCCCATAAAAGAAATAAAATCCGAAAACTACCCCCTTAAGATTGGTGCAGACAGATTCTACCCCGGCATTGAAGATGCCCTGACAGGCGCCAAAAAGGGAGACAAAAAGGAGATTAAGGTCGATTTCAAGGAAGACTATTTCAATCCCGGACTCGCGGGAAAAAATATACTGTTCAGGATCAGCGTTACAGATATAAAAGAGATGGAACTCCCTGAATTAAATGATGAGTTTGTCAAAGGCCTTGGCGCCGGGATTGAAACCCCGGAACAGCTCAGGGAAAGAATCAGGGAAAACCTCAGGTCGAGGGAAGGGAAAAGGATAGAGACCAGGGTAAAAAACAGCCTGCTGGAAAAGATAGCGGACAGCATAGAGTTTGAACTGCCGGAAAGCCTTGTAGAGGGAGAAATCGATGCGTCTCTTGATAATATACGTCAGAACCTTTCAAGGGCAGGCTCAAGCATTGAGAAATCAGGTCTGGATGAGGACAGGATGAGAGATGAGATAAGACCAAACGCGGAAAAGAACGTAAAATGGGCCCTGATTCTTGGTAAAATAGCAGATCAGAATAATCTTGATATCAATGATGAGGAGATGCTCGAAGGCCTTAAAAGCCTGGCGGAAGGCTATGGAAGCAATCCCGAGACAGTAAAACGATATTATGAGGCCAACAATATGCTTGATTCGTTCAGGCACACGCTTCTCAAGGAAAAGACCTTGAATTACCTTGTTGAAAATGCTAGGGTCGTTGAAGTTAAATCCAAGTAAAAGAGAGATAAATTACTATGCTTATTCCAATTGTTGTTGAACAGTCGAACCGTGGTGAACGTGCTTATGATATCTATTCACGCCTGTTGAAGGAGCGGATTATATTTATAGGTGAGCAGATAGAGGATAATATGGCCAACACGGTCATTGCCCAGATGCTGTTTCTTGAATCAGAAGACCCTGAAAAAGACATTAATATCTATATCAATTCCCCCGGAGGCTCTGTAACTGCCGGCCTGGCCATATATGACACAATGCAGTTTATTAAGCCCGATGTGGCAACTATTTGTATGGGTCAGGCATCCAGCATGGGTGCCCTGCTTCTGTCCGCCGGGACCAGGAACAAGAGATCAGCCCTGCCGCATGCCAGGATAATGATACATCAACCCCTTGGAGGATTTCAGGGTCAGGCAACGGATATTGATATTCAGGCCAGGGAGATATTAAGAATAAAATCCACAATACATAATATCTTTGTCAAACACACGAATCAGCCCCTTGGGAAAATTCAGGCCGATTCGGAACGCGATTTTTTTATGAGCGCTGAGGAGGCAATGGAATACGGGGTAGTTGACAAGGTAATCACAGTAAGAGAATTTCATGATTTCAAAAAAAAATAGACGAGGTTTTTGATGCAAAAGAAAGATAATTCGGGAAATAATCTCCATTGTTCCTTCTGCGGCAAGAGTGAAGATGAGGTAAGGAAATTGATCACAGCCTCTTCTTCCGTGTATATATGTGATGAGTGTGTTCAGCTCTGTACTGAAATAATAGCTGAAGAATATAACTCTGAAACCAACGCCGCGCTGGAATTGCCAAAGCCATATCAGATCAAGGAGGCCCTGGACGAATATGTTATAGAACAGGATCGTCCCAAGAAGATACTGTCAGTGGCCGTGCATAACCATTATAAAAGAATAAATACATCGGTGAATATGCAGGATGTGGAGATACAAAAGAGCAATATACTCCTCATCGGTCCCACGGGATCAGGCAAGACCCTTCTTGCCCAGACCCTGGCCAGGATACTGAAAGTGCCCTTCACCATTGCTGACGCCACCACCCTTACAGAAGCAGGGTACGTCGGCGAGGATGTGGAAAACATTATCTTAAACCTGGTTCAGATGGCTGATTATGATGTGGAGTCGGCCTGCAAGGGAATAGTATATATCGATGAGATAGACAAAATAGCGAAAAAGTCGGACAGTCCTTCAATAACAAGGGATGTTTCCGGTGAAGGCGTTCAGCAGGCCCTCCTTAAGATTATTGAAGGCACT
>CAZJOB010000361.1:0-4217 GCA_964547435.1 uncultured Desulfatiglans sp.
CATGTTAATCACCACTTATGCAGATCTCCGATGGTGTTGTGGATATCTAAATGGTATTTAAGTCTTATCTTTACCCACAAATTCTTATGAGGAGCCTAAGATAAATCGACTTTTTACGAATTCATCAAAATTATTCTGCCCCAGCCACATCCTTCAATATGCCTATTGCCTCAACGAGCCCCAATTTTCCATCCCCGTCTATATCTTTCAACGATTCCGGCAATGCCTCAGTTAAATTTTCAGATATTATCTTAAGAACAAAAATAGCATCTGCCAGGTTGGCAGGAGGTTCCGGATTGTCCTGCTCCGTGATTGTAAGATGAAAGACCTGTTGAACAGATACCGGAAGCGGTTGACCGGGTGACGGCGGCAAGGATGCCATTACAGCTATGTCCCATATGCCCGCGCTTGTTGGAGTGCCGGACAAAGTGCCTGTCATAAATGAAAGCCCGGGAGGGAACACAGTTTCGGGGGCCGGCATCACCATGCCGGCAGGTTCTGTTGTAAATGTCCATGTGAAGGCTTACCCTACCTGCCCGGAGGCCGAGGCCGCGCTGGTAAATACAATGCCGGAGGAACCGCCGGAAACCTCCACACGCACCGGATCGCTGAATACACTTCCTCCAGGGTTTTTAACCTCAACCCGGAACCAGCATGTATCCACAAGAACCGGCGTGGTGAAGTTATCGGATATAGCGCCTTCGATTTCCGTAAAAAGGCCTAAGCTGTAATTGAGTTCAGTCGCCATGGACCATTTGTAGGTCAGCAGATCGCCTGTGGCGGTAACAGAAAGATTCACGGTTCCTCCCGCCTGTATGGGACTTGCCGGCCCAACAGGCTGCACAGTGATCTCCGGGGCCGAATGACCTTCATAATAGGCATTGCGAAGCGCCTCCAGCTCATCTTCAAGGGCATCAAGGACCGTGAGTGAGGCAAGATCAGCGTCATCAAATGCCTCCGCTTTCATGTCTGACAACCGGTTCCCAACATCGGCTATATTTAAAAGAAATTCATTCTCCGGCAGAGATATCCAGCCTAGCCCTTCCACAACAATAACCTCCTTCATGGCGATTATGCGGTGAGGGAAGTACTCTTCCGGCTCATCAAGCCCGGGATCCATAATCTGCGACATCCTTGGGAGTCCGCCCCATATGAGAATTTCATCATCCTCTTCGTTGCCGCCCGGCGCCGACCCTGTAAGAGTGGTTCTGCGTACGGCGTGACTCGTGTTGTAGAGTCTGAGAAAACGGACTGCCTGATCTGTCAGCGTAGAGGTGTCAACCGGATGGGCATCCGAAGTATAGGCTGCCGCCTGCTGCCAGTCATCATATGGAAGCAGAGATCCTGCCTTTGCATAGGATTCAAGGCGGCCGAAGGCAGAATTGTATGCCTGCCACGCTGCATCATAGGCATCCTTAATTTCAGGGGCTCCGGCAACCAGGGTGTCATATTTCGCCCTGAGTGAGCAGGCCGCGGCCAGACCCTCCGAGCCTGGTATTATCAGTGCATTGAGCAGTGATGTCTTATATGTCTGCATATTAAAGGCGTGCTTAAGAATATGAGTAAATTCATCGGGATCTTCCGAAAAATGCCCGAGGCGACCTGAAAAAAACGGGGGGTCTTCGGCCAGACCCGTGTAAATATCCTTTTCAGGATCAAGCTGACCTAATACAAGCCCTGAAGAACCGGCCAGCAGGCCTTCCCATGCCCCGGCCCGGGAGATAATCCCGGCCAGAGCCGTTTCAGCGTCTTCAAGGCTGCTGTCAATGTCCACCTGAACAAAGACGATGCCGCTGCCCCAGGCATCGGTCGCAGCGCCAAGCTTGTTTTTCAGACTGTTTGCGTTCTGAATCGAAACCTTAAGTTGTTCAAGCCTCTGATCGAGCCTGATTGCCAGAAGTTCTGCGCCATCCTGTCCCATGCCCGGCTCAAGGTACCATCCGGTGGTATCCGGACCATCAAGGCAGCTTCGCCCCACAAAATCGCCAAGAGAGGTAAGCTTATTCCGATAATCGTACAAATTGTTGTAGAGATTCTCAAGCGCTTCTATCTTATTAATGAGCCCGGGGAGAGCGGCTTCAACCAAGATCATGTCATCTATTGCTTCCTGTACAGCGGTATACTCACTGATCGAGCCGGTGTAGGAACAGGCAATATCAACATTTAGGGCATCACCATCGCCGTATTTGAAAATATAAACATCAAAAGTCAGTTCAGAATCACCATAATAATAACCTGTACCCGGATATTTTATATAGGGCGCAAGGGCTGAGTCGATTTCATTCTGACCTGTCTCAATTGCCCCCTGAGTATTTACAAGGCCTTCAAGAAGCTCCGGAGACTCCGACTTCCATACAGCCTGCGCTTCATCACAAATTCTGGCGCGGTAGTCCTCCAAACTCTCCTCCGCTCCCCGGCTTGAGACAGGCAGTTCAACAGGATCAGGAACAGCAGCAGCATTTGCAGCTTCTCTGGCCTCATACTCGGCCTGCTCCAGTTGGCCCTTGAGGACATCTAATTCATTCTGAAGTGCCTGAAGCTCATTTTCAAGCCTTGTCACCTCTTCCTGCGCCAAGGGCAGATTGGCGTCTGCATCTGATTTTGCCTCAACTGCTTTGGTCTTTATGCCTTCCATAACACTTAAGGCAATGGCGATTTCATCACGCACCATGATGTTCTTTCTGAGTATCGCCCCTGTATCACCAAGTTCCGTGCCGTCTTCTTGATATGCAGCACTTTTAACTGCCTCAAGACTCAACGCCAGCATTCGCTGCACGCGGTCGAGTTCGGGATATGAGGCGCGCGCTGCGTCTGATACCGCCTTGATCTTTTGAACCCTGGGTTTGCTTAGGGTTTCGTCATCAAGGCCGAGCGCCGCTTTGGCCTCGTTGGTAAGGTATTTGGAGGTCTGCTCCTGTGCCACATGACTTACAACGCCCTTTATGCCGTTTGTAATCATTGCCTGGGCCGCGCCCTTGCCCAGATTGATGGCGTCGGAGACCTCGCTGTAGGTCTGTATCCCCATGAGGATCGTAAGTTTTACAAGATTATCCTGCTGAATGCCCTCGAGTGTGGTGTTCGCGTCTGTCAGTCTCTGGCAGATGCCCTCAATGTCACGGACCTTGTTTTCATAATTGTACAGGAACTCTTCAAGGATAGCCAACTCACGTTTTGCAGCCTGCAGTTCGTCCTGTTTCCACCTGATCTCAGTCATCTTTGCCGTGATGGCTCCCTCATAGTCCTGAGCCGGGGCAATAGACACCAGACTGCCGGTTAAAAATAACACCAAACAAATAGTCTTATGGATCTTTTTAAGAAGAAGTATCTTCGTTGCCATTTTTGTCATCATATAACTCGGAATACAGGTTTATTTTCTTATCGATCTTTTTTCGATATAGCTTGAAAGAAAAACAGCGGGCGATTCTATTCCGGGCAGTTGGCAATATCAAATTAAATCTTATAGGAATTAAAGACTTGACATTTATAGTTCGATATCGAATTATACCGCCTCGTATAATTTAATATGGTATTTAATTATTAATATTTTAAGAGGAAAAGCCGATGATCAGACAGGAAACCATTGAGAGGGTTATTTCCTATGTTGAAAAACTGCCGGAGATTGATCCGGAGATTGTCCGGAAGACCCTGACCATTTTCCATCTTCACCGGGAGATCGAGATGCTGGCTGAGACATATATATCAAAACGATACGGACTCTCCATGAGGCAGATGGAGACCCTTGAGGCCCTTTTTCACAGACAGGACAATGCCCTCACACCCGCACGGCTGGCGGAGGAGGTGCACCTCACCAGGTCGGCAATGACAAGCAATCTTGATTCACTCCAGAAAAAGGGGTATCTGACCAGAACGACGCATACCGTGGACCGGAGGAAACTGATAATAAACCTGACTGAAAAGGGCAGAGCGCTATGTGAGGAGCTAATGCCTACCAGATACCGTGAACTTTCGATGGTGATGAAATCCCTTTCCCCTGAAATGAGAGACACCCTGCAGAAGACCTATAATATTCTCATAGAAAACATAAATAAGATGATCATGGAGGCAAGCAATTGATTTTAAAGATTAATCATGATGAACCGGCAAAGAGTTTAGGAAACGTCATTCCCGTGAAAGAGGCCTGCCCCGGCATGACTGAAGCCGGGGAAATATATAACTTCCTGAAAAGACTGGATTCCCGCCTGCGCGGGAATGACAGA
>CAZJOB010000362.1:0-4206 GCA_964547435.1 uncultured Desulfatiglans sp.
AAGCGCCCGTTCATAAACAGGTTTGAGTCTATCCGGATTATTTTTTAACCTTTCTTCAATGCCGGGTTCTTTGAAAAGGATGGCTGACAATTCCGCCATCCATGATATATTTACATCCCCTGAAACCGAGCTTCGCATCTGGTACCAGATCCGGTAGAGATAATCCCTTATCCGGTAGAAGGTCTCACTCTTTTTAACCTTCTTTCCTTTCCTCATATCAATAATTTCGACCACCCCTTCTTCGGAAAGCCTTTTAAGATTTTCAGTAACAATGCCGATCTTTTCATTGATATAGTCCGCTATCTCCGAAGGGGTTCTGGCCGGGGCCCCTTCACACAGGGCGTCAATAATAATCTGTTTGGAAGGGGTTAACTTTTCTGTCATTGCCTTAAAATAGGGTGTTATCTCTGTTATCTTTTTCAGTATATCATCGATTACAAGTTCATTTGTTTCAGACAGAAGGTCATAAAGAAACAGGCATAATCTCGGATTTCCTCCGGTCAGTATCCTGAATACCTCTATCTCCCCCCTGTATTTTTCAATCTGCTTAATTATGCCGGGATTATCCCTCAAGCGGGCTTCTATCCTGAGAAACTCAAGCACTTCTTTTCCTGTGAGTCCCTCCAGGGTTCTTAGCTGAAAGAAGTTGTGAAAAGGTTCTCCGTATTTTTCAACACGATTGAAGACTGAAAGGGCGGTCCCTATGATAAGCAGTGTCCGGTTATTCTGTTGTAAAAATGCCCTTAAACGCTTTAATTCGTCTTTGGAAAGTCTGATTACAAACAGGTCATTCAGGTTTTCAAGCAAAAAGATAAATTTTTTACCCAGGATATCACTCATATTATTTAGAAGGATGAATAGATCCTTTTCGAGTTTCTCACGCTGATGCAATTGTTGTTCTTTACTGCCATTAAACCGGACGGCACATATTTCTCTGTATCTCCTTGTCAACATATCCCATGAACCCTGATCCGGAAGATCTCCCATGGATATGCCGGATATTATCCTGGCTATGGCATCCTTCAAAAGATGGTAGAGAGAATTAACCTTGTACAGTTCTTCGGGAAACAGAATCGGGAGGTAGTTATTTTTTAAGATATCTTCTCCCATTATTCGATAATAGAGCATATTCAGGAAGTGTGATTTGCCTATCCCCCGCTTTCCGGTAATGAGAATGCACTGGTTAGACAGTTTTCCATTAATGGGCGTAAGGTCCGCGATAATCGCATCCATGTATCTTTTCCCGCTGATAAAAGATTCTCTGATCTCCTTTTCTGTTTTCAGGTGCGGATCATATTTAAACATTCTTTTTATTCCTCGAAATAGTAGTGTTTTCGCCAGTAGTCTGCCAGCAGGGTAGAGATAAATGAAAAGCGTTTATCCCTTTCAACCAAGTACCCTTCGTCACATAGACGCTGTAACAGGCTATGTAAAGGAGGTCTTTCATTAGAATAATATTGACCTGTCAGGGCAAAGAGATCCTCAAAGTCTTTAGCCGAATGAGAAGTATGGGCAAGAATTTTCATCGATGCCTTTTGATTGATCTCGGGAAAATATTCAATCAACCTGGTATGGAAGTTTGAAAATTGAGGGATGTCCGACTGAAGAAAGGAGTCATAGATTGATTTAACTCTACTTTCTTCATTTATGACAGTCCCTGGATCGCATTCCATACAGATCCTGTCCGCGAAGACCTGTATAAAATAGTGAATGCCGTCCTTGATTTTGCCGGCGCAAAAGGTGAGAGCATCGCCTTCAAGCCGTATATCTCTGCTCTTCAACAGAGACCTGAAGAAAAGGATGCTTTCTCCTTCATCAAGGGGTTTAAGGGGATAGGTGGTAACATCACCAACAAGGTCTTCCGACTGAAGGTCTTTAAGCGTCCACGCAATGTTGATGGAGCCTGTTATGATCATCTGAACCTTTGATTGCTGCCTGAGGGTTCGAAGCCATTTTAAAAATGTCTGAACCGTTTCATCACCCCCATTTTTTCTCACATCAAGAAGGAAATCCGAGATTTCGTCTAATACAAGGAGTATTTTCTTTTCGGGAAAGTGCCGGATTAACTTTCCCATTGAATTGAGGTATACGGAATTTGCCTCTTCCGGGATTGTACCGGATTCTATTTTAAAACCCTTGAAACCCGCGCTCTTTATCAATCCCGCCAGCCTCTTTGTCGACCTCCTTACTACTCTTCCCGATTTCAGGAAGAAGGTAAACGGATCATCCAGTTTTGCTATACTTAAAAAATAGTCGTAGAAGCTTTCAATAGTCTGACAGGCCTGAAGATGCATGTAGAAGAAATTAAGATCATCAGTGGTTCGCCTCGCGAATTCCTTAATAAAGCTGGATTTTCCCCACCTCCTGGGGCCCGGAATCAGGATGCTTCCCGAGCCTTCTTTAAGGGTTCTTTTCATATAAACAAGCTCTTTTTCCCTTCCGAAAAAATCCGCCCCTTCAACTTCAGCTCCCGGATTAATTCTGATTGGCCTTAATGCTTCATAATCAATGATTGCTTCGGACATATTTTACCTCCAAGCATGGATTTATTTGCCTTTAATGCAAAAACGACCGAAATTCGAAATTTCTTAACACTCTAATTTATCAGGCAATATAATGAACAAATGACAAATTGTCAACAAGTTTGTTTAGTAAACATATTTGTTTTGTATGGTCTTATGTTTAGTCCTTGTGATATGTCAATAATGTAATTTGAAACATATATTGAAAACAAGGGGCGTGCCTTGTCCCATAATGTAAAATATATGAGAAAAGTGCTTTATTATATTAAATAAATAAGTATAATGTTTCCCATTTATCAGGAGTTTTTTCAAACGTCTATAAAAGGAGCCCCATTATGCAGAAATTATACTTGAGCATTATTTGTTCTTTCTTAATTGTTGTAACACCGGCATTGGCTCAGGAGACAGAAACCGACTATTTTGCACTTTATTTTGACAACAGCAGGTGCGGTTATTCCAAACAGGAAAGGCTGGTTGAGGGTGACCGGGTGACGAACATTGATAACACATACCTTGAAATAAAGCGTATGGGGATGGCTTTAAAAATTACCATGAAGGAGACAACATTTGAGACTGTAGCCGGAAAACCTCTTGGTTTTATCGTGGAACAGGACATGTCCGTGATGCGAATGTCTATAAAGGGCAATATCGGCCCGGATGGGACTATGGAAATAACAATCGATAACGCCGGAGATATTCAAAAAAAGAAAATGCCCTATCCCGAGGGCGCTTTGATGACAGAGGGCCTGGATCTCATAAACAGGAAACACGGCCTGAAGCAGGGGACACACTATTCCGCGCTGGCCTTTTCCCCCAGCGCTATGCAGGCAATGGAAATTACATTTAATATCGGGCCGACAGAGGAGGCAGACCTGCTGGGTCGTGTTGTTGAGTTGACGGAGATCACGGGTAAATATCACATGCCGGATGGGGATATCTCTTATAAGGCATATGTTGATCAGGATTTTAATGCCCAGAAGATGACAATGCCGGTTGCAGGAATGGTCATTGAGATGGTGGCAAGCTCAAAGGAATTTGCCCTGAGCGGAATAGAGGCCAAGGAGATGGTCTCATCCATGATTATAGAAAGTCCTGACATGATAAGTGATATAAAAAATGTAAAAGCGGTTGTTTACACCCTGAAGCCTAAAGATCCGAACAGTCGTATAAATATTCCTGTAACGAATAATCAGAGTGTGAATGCCATGGCGGACGGCAGGATTCGTCTGACTGTAAGTCCTGCCAGGGGTGATTCTGCCGCAACTTTTCCTTACAGGGGAAGTGATCCTGAGTTATTGAAGGCCCTTGAAAGCACCGCATATCTGCAGGCAGATCATCCGGAAATAATCAGACTTGCAAGGGAGGCGGTTTCGAGTAAAAAATCAGCGCTGGAAGGGGCTATGGCAATAGAGGCATTTGTGGCGGATTATATTCAGACCAAGGACCTGTCCGTGGGTTTTGCCAGCGCCCTTGAAGTGGCAAAGAGCAGGCAGGGAGACTGCACAGAACATGCTGTCCTCACTGCGGCATTGTGCCGCGCCGCAGGCATCCCGGCACGGGTTGTTATGGGGATTGCCTATGTGGATGATTTTCTCGGCGTAACGAGCTGTTTTGGAGGTCACGCATGGGCAGAGGCATATATCGGCAATAAATGGGTCGGACTTGACGCGGCATTCAGAAGCAC
>CAZJOB010000363.1:0-4201 GCA_964547435.1 uncultured Desulfatiglans sp.
CTATGCCGTATTACTGAATCCCCGCAACGCCTATCAGAACTACAACTGCGCCGTAAACCTGACCTCAAAGACAATCTATACCTATATGGGCGTTTTAAAACCGAATGGAGGCAACGCAAACTATTCAACATCCGGTTTGCTAAGTCCTCTCTTCAATGATCCCTACTATCTTACGCTTGGAATGGGTTCACGTATTTTTCTTGGCGGCGCTCAGGGATATATTGTCGGCCCGGGGACCCAGCATAATCCTTCAGCAAACAGGGGAAAGAACGGCGTGCCTCTCTCAGGGGCTGGCACCCTCATGGTAACCGGCAATCTTAAAGAGATGGACCCCAAATGGGTCGCAGGCGTGAGCATGCTCGGATACGGCTGCTCAAT
Organism: uncultured Desulfatiglans sp.; assembly: GCA_964547435.1. Taxonomy (GTDB): domain Bacteria; phylum Desulfobacterota; class DSM-4660; order Desulfatiglandales; family HGW-15; genus CAZJOB01. The sequence continues at coordinate 379 of CAZJOB010000363.1, forward strand.
TGCCGTGGGCATCGGCGTGCCTATACCTGTTCTTAATGAGAAGATGGCCCGCTATACCGGAGTATCCGATGAAGAGCTTTTCACCCAGATAATAGACTATGGAAATGACTACCCGAAAGGCGAATCAAAAAGCCTGGGGCAGGTGAGTTATGCTGAACTGAAGAGCGGGTTGATAAAATTTAACGGCAGGGAAATACCGACTGTCCCGGTCTCTTCCCATATAAGGGCCTTGGAGATTGCCGGTATTCTGAAGGAGTGGATTGAAAAGGGCAATTTCCTGCTGACAGAGCCGCAGGCAATGCTGCCCACAGTAAAAAGGTCCTGAGGGCTTGCATGAAAAATGATCAGTGAAAGTTTTTCAGAAGGCAACACTTTTATACATCGCCTTGACCCGAGGATTAAGATAATATCAGCTTTTCTCTTTTCTGTGCTGGTATCTGTTTCAGATCGCCTGGTCTCCTTATTGCCCGCTCTTTTTATAGCGATTATTATGGCATCCCTGGCGAGACTGCCGCTGAAAAAGGTCTGTCTTAGACTCCTTATTATTAACCTGCTTCTTTTCATGCTCTGGCTTTTTATTCCATTTTCTTTGAGCGGAAGAACATTCCTTGAACTGGGCCCGTTGAAGGCCTCTCTTGAAGGCGTATACTATTGTCTCCTGCTTACAATAAAATCAAATTCCATAATTGTTATTCTTATGGCGCTTACAGGCACAATGCCCCTGTTTAAAATGGGACACGCGATGAGTGCTCTTTATGTGCCTGATAAAATCGTTTTTCTGTTTATCTTTACCTACAGATATATTCATGCTATTCACAGAGAATACAGACGCCTGAAAGATGCCATTGACATTCGGGGCTTCAGGCCGGGAACCAATATTCATACCTACAGGACCTACGCCTATCTTATCGGGATGCTTCTGATAAAAAGTCATGACAGGGCGGAAAGGGTGCAGGCGGCCATGCTTTGCAGGGGTTTTCATGGCAAATTTTATAATCTTGGTGAATTTTCAATCAGACACACGGACGTCCTGACATTTATTTTTATGTTCGCGGCCCTAACTGTTATAGCGTTATTGCAATGGACAACAATAATATACTAATAGACCTTGAAAATATCTCCTTTTCCTATCCTGACGGAAAGCCCTTATTCAGGGAGCTTAATCTTCGTCTTCATGAAAAGGAGAGGGTGGGACTTATAGGGCCCAACGGCAGCGGAAAGACAACTCTCTTTCACCTGATAATGGGTCTCGTAATACCCTCATCAGGCATTCTTAAGATATTCGGGAAAGAACGGCGCGACAGGGCTGATTTTGTTCCGGTCAGACAGCAGATAGGCCTGTTATTTCAGGACGCGGATGACCAGTTGTTCAGTCCGACCGTGCTTGAGGATGTGGCCTTCGGCCCTCTGAATCAGGGTAAATCAGTGAAAGAGGCAAAGACCATAGCGCGGGAAGTGCTCCTTTCTCTCGGCCTGGAACAATTTGAGGACAGAATAACCTATAAACTGTCCGGAGGTGAAAAAAAACTGGTCTCCCTTGCCACGGTTCTGGCAATGAGGCCAAGAGTGCTTCTTCTGGATGAACCGACCACGGGACTTGACGCAGAGACCACAAAAAAGATAATAGGAATCCTGGAGAATATTGATATCTCCTATATATTTATTTCACACAACATGGACTTCATAAAAAGGACAACGAATAAGGTCATGGGTATTATTGAGGGTAAGATCGTGAGGGAAGAGGATAAAATCCCCCACAGTCATGTTCACGCCCACGGACACGGGCAACTTCCCCATGTTCACTCCGATATTGTTTCCTGATAAACTCCATGTTGCATTATCGAAGAAATTATGTATCATGCATATTCCCTGAGCACAGGGTATAATTAAAAAATAAGAGGTATATGGATGGAAAGAATTCCCTTTACAAAAGAAGGCCTCAAGAAAATAAAGGCTGAACTGGATCATATCAGAAAGGTGGAGAGACCCCAGAATATCAGGGCTATTGAAGAGGCAAGGGCCCATGGGGATCTTAGTGAAAATGCCGAATACCACGCGGCAAAAGAAAGGCAGTCATTTCTTGAGGGAAAGATAAATGAACTGGAACAGGTTGTAGGACAGGCAGAGGTTATAGAGGTGGAAAGCGGACCCACAGACCGGGTAATTTTCGGGAGAAAGGTCCTTTTATATAATGTTGAAATGGATAAAGAGGTCACCTATCAGATTCTGGGGCCCTATGAATCCGATCCTGAACTGGGAAGAATATCGGTTAAATCACCAATCGGGCAGGCACTGATCGGGAGTGAAGTAGGGGATGAGGTGAAGGTTAACACCCCCGGGGGGATTCAGGAATTTGAAGTCCTTGAGATATATTAAAGGAAGCAAAACGAGACAGCATGCTTCACACAAAAAAGGCGTTTAAGACATGATCTTAAACGCCTTTAAGAAATATTAATCCTAACAAAGATCAGGCGGCGGCCTTCACCTCTTCCTTTTCATCCATCCTGTAGGAATTTTTGTCAGACTCTTCATTTTTTACTGTCCAGCAGCGCTCCTGCCATTTCTGGCAGATGCCGCACTGGTTCTCGATCATTCCATGTTTACATCTTTTTACGTTCATTTTTACCTTCCTTTCATCAGTCCCCCTCAAAAAGGGGATAAAAAAAGGGCTGCTCAATCTATTTTTGTTGAACAGCCCTATATTTATAAAAGATTCCCCTTAAAAGAAAGGGGAAGTGCAGCACCTTTTGGCACTGTCTTAAACCTCCGAAAAAACACGTAATACTTTTTAACTGTCTTAAACATATAAAAATACCGCCCTAAAAAGGTCAAAATTTTTATCACCTGATGATCTGTCTGTCAAGCATGTTATCGAAAAAAATATCAATCAATTTGACCGCAGGCATCTTTTAATGTATTTGTGACGAAATTATTATTGAGGTTCAGTATCTATGGAAGATAAAAAGCCCCTGTTCGCGGGAATCGATATAGGCTCAATGACCACCAAGTGTGTCATTATGGACCAAGAGAAGAATATTATTGACAGTATTATTATTCTCACTGATGCCGATCCCAAAACAGCGGGGATTACCTCCCTGGAAACACTGTTGAAACGTAATAGCATATCGAAGGCCGATTTAAGCAGGATAGTCGGAACAGGATACGGCCGGATATCTCTTGACCTTTTTGACCACACCGCGACCGAACTTACATGTCACACTATGGGGGTTCGTTTTCTTAATTCGGAGATCCTGGGCATCATCGATATGGGCGGTCAGGACAGCAAGGCCATCAGGCTGAATCCGAATGGAAGCATACTGGATTTTGTGCTTAACGACAGGTGCGCCGCAGGGACAGGGCGCTTTCTTGAAATGATGGCAAGGGCCCTTAACACCGGCCTTGATGCCTTTGGAGATCTTTATGACGCTTCTAAAAAACCCTGCACGATAAACAGCACATGCAGTGTTTTTGCCGAATCGGAGGTGATTTCGCTGCTTGCCCAGGGTGAATCAAAGAGAGACATCGCAGCCGGGCTGTACCGGGGCCTGGCAAAGAGGATTGGGAATATGGCAAAGCGGCTCGGCATAAAGGAGAACATCGCCTTTGTGGGAGGCGTTGCAAAAAACATGGGCATGAGGAAGGCCCTTGAGGATTATCTGGATATAAGTTTTATTGCCCTGCCGGAGGATCCCCAGATAACCGGCGCCCTGGGGGCAGCGCTGATGGCAGGAGAAGAATCGAAGAAAGAATAAATTCAGCAATTATTTATGAACTCGTAAAAAGTCCCGAAAACGTCATTCCCGCGCAGGCGGGAATCTATAAG
>CAZJOB010000364.1:0-4185 GCA_964547435.1 uncultured Desulfatiglans sp.
TGAACTCGTAAAAAGTCCCGAAAACGTCATTCCCGCGCAGGCGGGAATCTATAAGTTCCTGAAAAGACTGGATTCCCGCCTGCGCGGGAATGACAGAAAAAGCTAAAATCTAATTTTTGCGAGTTTATCAATTATTAGATCGTCCCAACCGCCATTACGCTTATCTGGTCTCTTTTGGACCCTTTAATATAGCCATATACACACCTTCGGCAATAACTTTTGCCTGGGGGGTGATTTCAAAGCATACATTCCTGTCAGTACCCGGATGAATATCCCCTACCTTCTGACCTTTTTTTACGTCGGCAGGGGTTCTTATAAGACCCCATATAAGGCCTGAGATAGGGGCTTCCATTTTTTTATCCCCAACGTAGCCTATTACATCGCCTTTTTGAACAGGATCTCCGATATCTTTGATCCCTTGTAATATCCCTGTATCCGGACTCAGTAAAAGCCTCTCCGTGGTTATTCCCATAACCTCTGTCGGTATGCCGGTCTGTTTATCAGATGCTCCATTTTCTATAATCTTGCCCAGGTCCGGATTGCCGGGATTCGTCTCAATAACATAATGAGCATCCCTTCCCGCGTAAAAGCCGGGGCCGAGCGCTATTATCAGAGGCGCCAAACTGTTTGAGGTCCCGGTATTCTTCTTTGCCATGAGGGCGTAAATTGCTATATCCGGTTCCATATTTTTTATAAACTCATCACAGGGAGCAATCAGAAGGGGTATCTTTCCTTCGGCCCATATTCTATTTATCGACCCGGTTTCCGGTTCCGCTTTTTCACAGGTAAGCCCGTCCACCTCCTTTATCTTTTCGAAGGTAGCCTCACAGAAGCAAACCTCCCGCCTTTCAGCCCTGGGGAGAGGGAGGTCGGTCATTATAATTTTTCTAAATCCCTTCGAGAAAAGTCCATGAGCTACAGCGGTTGCCTTTTCTCCGGCGCCGATTATTACTATTTTTTTATGTTTTAATTCCATGATTAACCAAAATCATACTTCGATACGATTAATTTTATTAAGTTAAATGGTCTTGAACCCTAGACCCATTTAATCCTTGCCCCCCAATGTTTGACGTAGAAATATAGCATTTGAGCAGCTTAATATCCACTTTTTTATTCCTTTAAAACCCTCCCATTTTCCACCCTTAAAGTAAAACCATTCTCATCCAGGTATTCCAGTATCGGAATTGCCACGGTCCTGCCGTAACCAAGGACCGGCTGGCAGTCTGCCAGTGTAAATATTCCATTTTGCTTGATGACCTCCGCGATCCTTGATTTTATCTGTTCCATGTCTTCCAATGTAAGGAACCTCCCGTCATTCACCTGAATAAGCCTTTTCCTGGTGCGAAGAAAAGAAAACACCTTGTTTATTTTTTTCTTAGGGTATTTAAAGTTGTTTTTCTTCCATATTGTATCAGGGACAAAAGGGGACAAGCCGCTTTCTTCTGCACATTTGAAAATAAAAGAGACCATATAACTGTGTTCTTCCGACAGGTCAGGAGAAAATCCGCTCAGAAGATATCCCCCATCTTCATATAAAAGCACTCCTTCATTAGAAAGTTCTTTCAGCATCCTTAGAAGGGGTTCATCAGGGAAAGAAAAAGGGAGACTGTTCTTAATCTCTTCGGGATGGATCTTGTGTTTCATGGGATTTTCTTCCTGTATCTTTCTGAAGATACCCGGCAGATCCGATTTGACCTTTTTATAGGCCGCAAGCTTTAAGACCCCTTTTTCACCAAAGTCCAAAAATTCACCACTGTTGACCCTTCCTTGAATCTCATTCTTCAGTTTATTCAGGGATAATCCTGTATCTTTTGCCAGATCCTCGGCCTTTATCAGGGAGTTATTGTTCACCGCCGTCTGTATATCAATATACCCTGATACATCTTGTTTGATAAGTGCCTGCTGAGATGCGATTATCTCTGATGCGTTGATGTTTCTGAATTTTTTTCGGGCTATTTCAATTATCTTTCCGCCCCCCAGAATCTCCGGGGTATTCATAGGAGTGATAATGTAACTGTCTCCCGGGAGAACTGCGACGGGGCCGGAAAACCTGACCTGAATAAACCCTCCTTCTCCCGGCTGAAGCAATTCCTTTTCCATAATAACAATGGTTGCCTTCACAAGGCATGTTCCTGTGTACAGTTTCACCTTTTGCCGGTTGCGAACAGGTCTCCTCGTGTTTTTCAACACACTTAGAAATGTATTCAAAATATAGGAAGGTCTCAGGGTATCCGGATCTGCTACGGCCATTCCCTTTTTGACATCAGCCAGGGAAAGTTTGTGCAGGTTTATCCCAATTCTCTGCCCGGCAATTGCCTCAATTACCGGTTTGTGATGGGATTCAAGCGCCCTCGCCCTTGTCTCATTCCCGTCAGGCATTAACACGAGAGGGGCATCTTTTTTTATAACTCCTGAAAGCACTGTTCCGCTTACAACCGTTCCAAAACCCCTGGATTCTTTGACCCTGTCTATCCACATTCTAAAGGGGAGATTCGGGTCTTTATGAGGAATGCGAGGAATGCTATGAACCATATTCAGGATGGCATCTCTGATTTTATCAAGGCCATGCTGATCCACATTCGAATATTGATAAAAGGCTTTGTCCCCAAGAAAAGTGTCTTTCAATGTGTCCCTGATTTCCAGTTCCGCGAGTTCAAGTATCTCCGTATCCACCAGATCGGTCTTACTCAGGACAATGAATCCATTGGCAACCCCAAATAACTCGAGTATCTGGACATGCTCCAGGGTCTGAGGCATAACGCCGTCATCCGCGGCCACAACAAGAATACCAAAATCAACGCAGCTTAATCCCCTGATGGTATTTTTTACAAAATCGGTATGTCCCGGAACATCAACCAGAGAGATTGAAGCGTCATTCTCGGAGGGAAAAGCCGCCACTCCCGATTCGATTGAAAGCCCCCTCTGTTTTTCTTCCTTCAGACGATCGGTGTCAATGCCTGTGAGGCCCCTTACGAGCGATGTTTTACCATGATCCACATGTCCCGCTATGCCTATGGTAATATATCTTTTTCCCTCGTTCATTATCTATTCCCGGCAATTAAAATCCAATATTTTTCCAGTTTTGGGGCAGTGCCGGTTTCTCTGCAGACCGCAGGATATTCGGCACTATTACCCCATATATCTTGTCCCTATTATTTGATCGAACTTTATTTCCCTATTTTTCCAAAGGCTTATGACAGAACCACCAGTCATAGCATTCATATTCATTCAGGCGGTTTTCCGCGTCTTTTACATTGGTAGAAGGAGAGACCATTATTCTGTCTCCAATCAGCTCGTTTTCGGGCCATCCTGCAGGAACAGCCCCCTTTTTACCGCTGTGTTATTTTTCAGGCATTCAGGCAGCGGCATGGTCTGAAGGCCTGTTACTGGAACAATATTCAGCAAAAAAGTCTATGCCATGACCGCGGCATAACCCGGTAAAAACTAAATTTGTCCCAGGTTAGAAACAAATATGAAGGGGGTAAGGGGAATCGAACCTCCTCCCGGTTTTGCAGACCGGGCTGACGGTTTTGAAGACCGCAGGGCGCCCAGCACCATTACCCCCGCTTACATTGTGTTTTATCTCTGACTTAAAAAGGCATGATCAAAGATTTTTGGCCATTAATCAGAAGATTGCCAACCCTGGCATCATATACTCTGTTTCTTCATGTAAAGCCGAAATCTTGATACATTGTGCAGATTTTCCTTCAGTTGGTAGAATTTTGTTAAAAGGTTAGATGACACATTATCATATGTCAAACAGGAATATCCGATATCTTCTTACTTTTGTATAGGAAATTACAGTTTGACAAACAGGAAAGCCCTTTATATCCTGTCACCTCTTTATTCAAAACGTCATCGGAGTTTTTATGCGAAGATTTTTCGGCTTCACCTGAGTTCATTTAATGAGATCTACCCGGGTTTGGTAGGCTGGGGCAAAGCTGAAGAATCAATTTTCATTTAAAATAATATCAAAACGTTCCTTCTCCTTTTTCCCGGTCGTGCAAACCGAGTTATTTTTATTGAATTGTCATCGCTATGAGTTTTTTAAACTATTGATGCACTCGTAAAAAGTTGGATTTTAGCTTTTTCTGTCATTCCCGCGAAGGCGGGAATCCAGTTTTTTTTAGACACTTATAGATTCCCGCCCCCGTATCAAGTGCGGGGCAGGCTCCAACCGCGGGA
>CAZJOB010000365.1:0-4170 GCA_964547435.1 uncultured Desulfatiglans sp.
TTAATAAACTCCGGCGGGAGTCCATAAATGCTTGAAAACAATGGATTCCGCGATCCAGCCTTCGCTAAAGCTACGGCCCGGCAGGCAAGTCGCGGAATGACAAGCAAGGGGATTCGATTTTTTACGAGAGCATCAAAATTGATGAACTCATAAACAGTCCCAGAAACGTCATTCCCGCGATTGAAACCTGCCCCGTACTTGATACGGGGGCGGGAATCTATAAGTGTCTGAAATAACTGGAATCCCGCCTGTGTGCATTGGCGTCAAGCTAAGGAGGTAAGATTGCCCAAAGCTATTTATTCGGCTAGAAAAATGAAAAAAATTTTTCTGAAGGGTGGGGTTCTTGTCCCGCCATAGCATTAAGGCGACGGCGGATTATACCCCACCGAAAAAGAGGTGGCATGTAAAATACCACACTACAACCTTGTGGGTTTGCAAATTAATGGAGTCAATATGGTTTTTTCGCCTTAGCTTGACGCCAATGCGCAACTTCGCGGGAATGACGCCCTGAGCTATTCTCGGACAGTCTCCTTCGTTTGTAACTATGGCGGGAAAAGCTTCATCCAGGATTTTGCCGTTTCTGGATGGACACTAACTAAATAAACTTTCTTGATATTAAAATAATTTAACTATATTATTAGAACTCTTTTATCGATCAGTTTAATCCATGGGTATGTGAGGTTGACACATGACGTCTGTGGTAACCGGATTAAAACGAATTGCATGGTACAAATGGCTTATAGCTTTTTTTATGCTCCTTTATCTGATCTACATAGCCCTTTCATACCTCTATCTGCCCGATAAACTCAAAAATATTACTGAAACCGATGTCTCAGGAATGATCGGGCGCAAGATATCAGTAAGTAAAATTGAGTTTAATCCTTTTAAACTGGCGCTGAAGATAACCGACCTTTCAATTGCGGATGAGCCGGAAAGACCTCTGGTTTCATGGAATGAAATGCATATCAATTTCGGGTTTTGGAAGTCCCTTTTTTCATGGGGAATAGCCCTTAATGAATTCAGGCTGGACAGACCCCTGATCAGCATTACAAAACAGGGTGACAGATTTAATTTCAGCGACATTATTGAAAGACTGACTCCTGCTGAATCCGTGAAGGATGAAGAACAGGAGGCGCCTGCTGAAAAGACCTCCATCGTCCTCTTAATTCACGACATATCCATAAATGATGGAGTCTTCAACTTTGTCGACATGAGCGGCAGGGTTCCGGCGCGGTCTAATCTGGAGAATATAACAATAGCCGTAAAGGAATTATATCTTGCTACCGGTGATGAGCATCTGAACACCTTCAACCTGAACGCAGTCGTTCCGGGTGGAGGACAGATAGATCTTGCAGGAAGCTATAGAATCGATCCTTTGTATATTGAAAGTGACATTCGGGCGGTGGATATAGATATTCCGGTCTACAGCGGTTTTCTTGAAAACATTATTCCGGTAACAATAAGCAGGGGCAGACTCTTCTTCAACGCGAAAATGCTCGCTCAGGCAGACGACAGGATGAAAATAGATGTTAATGGGGGAAATATTTCCATAAAGGAGCTTGTCCTTGACGACGACGTTGCTGATCCTTCCATGCTCACTGCCCGTGAAATCAGCATAAACGGAATAAATGTGGATCTCCTCAATAAAAATCTGACAGCGGATGGTGTGTTGCTTAATGGTTTGACAGCCAGCCAGTGGATAGATGAAAAGGGCGTTCCAAGATATGAGAGGTTAATGTCCAAAAAGGAATCTGTTGAGGTTTCAAAGGGTGAGCAGATATCAGCGGAGGAAGAAACTGGCGGCCAACCATGGAACATTCTTTTAAAACAGGTATCGTTAACAGAAAGCACTGTCAATTTTGAAGACCGGAATGAAGGCATAAACAGCAGGCATTCATTATCCGGCATCAATCTGGGTATCAGGGATGTAACATTAACACCGGGGAGAAAAATGCCGCTTCAGCTTACAGCAATGCTGGATCAGGAGGGAAAGATAATTGCTGAAGGCTCGCTGGTTCTGTCACCCTTGAACGTTGATTTTAAATACCGCCTTGAAAATATATTGCTGCAGTCGTTTTCAGAATATATCGAAGCAGCCTCACACCTGAAGATAGATAGGGGGAACCTGAATATTGAGGGGAGTTTATCTATAGACGGTGAGACTCAACCTTCAATAAACGCCCTCGCGTCTGTTGATCTCAATGACCTGAAGATAACTGATACGCGCACGGGCAGTGCTTTATTCCGCTATGATTCATTGAAAATTGCAGATATTACGGCGGATGTTGATAAAAAAAGGGTTTCAGTCGCGTCAATAACCCTGTCAAAACCCGAAGTATCTATTGAGTTGTCTGAGAAAAAGGAGATAAACCTGGCGGGTCTAATGAAACAAAAGGAAGAGGGTTCTGCCGAATCTTTGCCTTCGGAAGGTGACGGCTCCGATAAATGGGCATTAAGTATTGATAAAATCAGCATAAGGGAAGGGACAGCTCATTATTCAGACAGGAGTGTCAAACCCTCATATAAAACCGGTCTTTATAATATGGAATTTTCTTTAAACGGGGTGGCCTCAGACATGAAAGATCCGGCAGTTTTTTCTTTCAAGGCCGACATAGACAAGTACGCGCCTTTCATTATCAACGGTAAGCTCGATCCCCTTGACAGGCAGCCGGGTTTTGAATTTACAAGCACTCTGAAAGGTCTGGAGATGCCGCATCTGTCGCCATATTCCGCGGTCTTTATCGGTAATAACCTGAAAAGCGGAAAACTGGATCTTAAACTGGATTACAGCCTTCATGACCGGAAGCTGAATGGTAAAAATAATGTTATAGCCAAAAACCTCTATCTGGGCGATAAGGTACCCGGTGAACCGGTTATAGACGCACCGGTAGGTCTGGGCCTGGCCCTTTTGCGTGATATCAGCGGAGTAATTGACCTTGATCTGGGGATATCCGGCGACCTTGATGATCCCGGTTTCAGCGTCTCGGGGATAATTATCAAAGTGATAGTAAATGTTTTTGTGAAGGCCGCGGCATCGCCGTTCAAGCTGCTCGGCGCCCTGATCCCCGGAGGAAGTGAAGATATGGGAGATATTCGTTTTGAACCGGGTATTTCCATCCTTAATCAGGAAAGCAAATCTCAACTGGAAAAACTGGTTGAGGCGCTCAATCAGCGGCCCCAGCTTATGCTTAATATAAAGGGCAGCGCATCAAAATCGGATGATGTTCGAGTGCTTAAACTGATACGCATAAAACAGAGAATAGCGGATCATCGGGGAATAGACATGCAAGGACTTGTAGAAGAGCTTGAAGGACAGAAAATCTGGATGATAGAAGAAAACCGGAACGCTCTTGAAAAGATGAATGATGATAATGGGCTTTTGTCACTGAATGAAAGGATTGAAGAACTGAGACTGGGAATTCCTGAAACCCCGGACTTGGAACTGCAGACAACAGCCTTTGAGAAGATTTTTGAGGATCTATTACAGACCCAGGAGATAACTGAGGATGAGCTTTTGTCTCTTGCGGAACAGAGGGCGCTATCAATTAAACAGCACCTAATCGATGAACTCAAACTCGGTCACGAGAGGGTGTCTGTAATAAAGGCACATAGCATTGATCTGACCGGCAGTGTGATAAGGCTGGATATAGATGCGATGTAGATATCAATCCGAGGAGAAGAATGGAAAAAACATTTTCAGTTATTAACGCGGACAGGGTGACCATATGGGTTATAACCGACAACTATTACGACGCTGTTCGACCGGACAGCGCATTCGCGAAGCGGTACAGGTCGTCACCCGGCAAATCCATTCATGCCGAACATGGTCTTGCGTATTTTATCGAAGTGGAGATCGAAGGTAAAAAAAGCGCGTGCATGTTCGATTTTGGAATTGATCCTGCAGGGATAATCAATAATATGGATCTGCTGGGTCTCGACATCGGCAGAGTAGACGCCTTCGCCTTGAGTCACGGCCATTTCGATCACTGGGGCGGATCAGTAGAGATTCTTAAGCGCAACAGATCAGGAATCAGGAAAGGAACGCCGTTTTATGTAGGTAAAGAGGCCTTTCTGCACAGATACTCGATACGACCGGGAAGAGATGATGCCATGGATCTTGGCAATCTTGAAAAGATCGATCTTGAGGCCTCCGGAGTAACTGTAAGAGAG
>CAZJOB010000366.1:0-4152 GCA_964547435.1 uncultured Desulfatiglans sp.
CTATGCTTGAGACTATTCCACATCCCCTAACTGATGCTCATGCTTCACTACTGGCTCCTAGCACTTTAGCTTGACTCTACAGCAGGTTATCTGCTAGTAAATGATAATATTCGTCTCAGCGCCAATAATAATCTGTAACAATTTTATTTACGAAAAACAAATGGTTATAGTCAAAAGACTCCACTTTTGCATGTCATCGAAGGGGTCTTTTTATCAAAACATGTAAATACAGGGTTATTCAGGTATGTTCAGAAGCCTTGACTGCGCCTTTATAGATAAAGGTGAAAACCGGGAACAACAAGAAGGATATTCATATATCCAGGGTAATAATCTTTTTGCTGTATTCGATGGCGTGGGCGCCGGTTTTCTCGGTAAAGAAGCGGAACAAAGAGCAAACAGAATAATAACAGAATCTTTTTTCAACCACCTTTCCGAATGCAATTCACCCAGCGAGGCGATAATATTTTCTCTTGAGCAGGCTAATAAAGCGATCCTTGAACAGAGGATTTTCACAGGAGAAAAGATGGCCGTCTCAGTCAGCATCATCTATTTTCATGACAAGATCATGTTTTTCTCCCATCTTGGTGATACAAGGATATATTCCTTTCAGGATGGTGAACTGAGTCAACTGACCAGGGATCACACCCTCAGGGAAGAAGACCCCTTTGCTGAAAAGCGGTTCACTGATCCCAGGGCGCTTCAGGCATTGACCCAGGGTCTTGGAATCCATGATGAGCCTGATATAGAAGTAAAAAAATACCCCATTGATAAAAGAGGACTCATACTCCTGACTACGGAAGCCCTGACTGAAAGAATTTCCAACAGGGAGATTCAATGGCTGCTCGAAAAGTTAAAAAATCCCGGGAAAATATGCAAAAGCCTCATTGATCTCTCAAGGAGAAAAGGGGGCGATGGGAAACTGACAATGGGAGTAGTCAAGCATGGCCTTCTGGAAAAGTGGATGAAAAATGTCCTCATTATCTATGTCCTGTTTTTCGTCATTTTAACTTTTTTTGCGGGAAGTTATTTTCTTAAATACAAAAAGGATGAAATTCCCGAACCTCAAAAAAGGGTTAAGGTAACAACCGAAGGAAGAAAAGTTTCCAAGCCTATAATAACATCGGAACAAACCAAAAAAACAGATACTCCGCCTGTAAGGACAGCAGGAACAAGGGAGCCGATTATTGTTGATGATCCGGTTAAAAGGCCAATTGACACTCAGGAACCTGTAAAGGTGAGCAATGCTGATCTCTATGACAGAATCTATATGTTCGTTAATGAATGGAGGAGCGCCTGGGAAAACACGGCAGGAAGAAACCAGAAAATTGACGAGTATATCTCCTTTTATTCCGGAGATTTTAAAACAGATGGATTTAACAGGAATAGCTGGAAACTGGATAAAGCCGGGAAGGGCAGGAAGAAACAATGGATAAAGATCAATATCTTCGACATCAGGATATCCGGTCCTGATGAATCGGGGAGCATTGAAGTACGTTTCAGGCAGGATTACCGGTCATCCAACTATTCCGGTATATCCGGTAAAATTATCAGAATTAAAAAGGAGGAGAGTGGATGGAAGATATTTCAGGAGAGGAGTTTTTAGTTCCATAAGCGGGAATTCGACCGGAGAAAATAATAAACATTGACTATTGAATCAGCTTTTGAAATAATCTCTTTAAATACTGTTTTCTTAAAGATGACAGGTACTCGTTGATACATGCATGTATCTCATAAGAGAAAGCGTTAACAGGGTCATTTTTCTTAAGCCATTGGCGATTTATTAAGTTTATCCAGCCTTTTGAACTGAATCATCTCCCTATTGCCCCAGCCGGTGGCAACCTCCTCTTATTTTGCTGTGTCGGCTTTTTTACCAATTGCTCTGCCGAAAAGTCAGCCTGTACCTTCCCATTTTGAGTGTGATTACAAATAAGGTTTTGACTGTACTGGATATCAACCGGAATGATGTTATTTTTGACGGGAATTGTCCTCTTGCAGGAGAAAACCTGATATTTGATCTAAGGCTGGTTAAAATATCTTGATATTCGGAATCGTTTTTGGGCGCCGTGAATAGCATTATAGCGGATAATTAAAAATTATTTGGTTAAAATTAAGGAGATAAAAATGAACATTTATGTGGGAAATTTATCGTTTGAGGTAAGTGAAGATGATCTGCAGAGCGCTTTTTCTGCCTTTGGAGAAGTCGTATCAGCAAAAATTATCAAAGATCAGTACAGCGGAAGGTCAAAGGGTTTTGGCTTTGTTGAAATGTCGGATAAAGATGCGGCAAACAGCGCCATTGAAGAATTGAATGGTAAGGAGATTAAGGGGCGTGCGATAAAGGTAAATGTCTCAAAGCCCCGTACAGACAGCAGGGGAGGAGGCCAGGGCAGACAGGGTGGCGGCGGCAGTGGCGGTGGCGGCGGAAGATTCAACAGAGGTGCAAACAGAAGAAATTATTAATTATCCGCTGAATAATATCAGGAGAAAAAACCGGGCTATACAGGCCCGGTTTTGTATTTTTTATGAAAAGCAAACGGAAAAATGACTATAACGATTATGGAATAAATGTGCTCAGGTCCGGACATAAAATGATACGAGAGCTTAAACGCCTTCACAAACCCTCTATACATGGTTTCAGGGTTTGGCCTTCGAGCTGGCTCCTGATTGACTATTTCAGACGCATCAAACCGGAAAACGGATCAAAATTACTCGATATCGGTTGTGGCTGGGGCCTGGCCGGCATCTACTGTGCCAAAAACCATGGATCAATAGTGACATGCGTAGACAGTGACGCGGCCGTTTTTCCTTATGTGAACCTGCATGCAGGGATAAATGATGTCAGAATAAAGACAGTTGAATCGGATTTTGAAAAGCTGTCCCCCTTGCATCTGAAAAATTTTTCAATTATGATCGGCGCCGATATCTGTTTCTGGAACAATATGGTAGAAATCCTGAAGAATCTGATACTGAGGGCATTTGATTCCGGCATCAAGAAGGTTATTTTAGCTGATCCCGGTAGGTCGCCTTTTGAAGAACTTGGGGAATATTTTGTGAATAAGGGAATAGGAAGAATAATGGACAGGGACATAATTCATCCTCAGGTTTTTAGGGGCAGGATTCTACGAATAGAGATATGAACAAAGGAGTAACCATGAAACTTAAAACAAAAATACTGATATGTTTAATCATCCTTGCGTTATTTGATGCGATAATACCAGTCCCTTTCACTGCAATATTCCTGATCTATATCCTTATAGATAAACCGGACTGGTTCAGAAAACTTGTTTCAGAAGTATATGAATCCTGTTAACTTTTTACGATTTTATCAATTCCTTAATCCTGCTGCCTTCTGAAGCGAATAGATCGCCTCTTCCAGCCCGATTCTTTGGTCCCCGTCAACATCCAGGTCAATGTCAGGGCCTGTGGAAGAAGGGGTGGAAAGGATTTTCAGCACCAGAATTGCATTTGTTAAATCTGTTTCATTAATGGTATGCCACGACAGATCATATTTGTTGCCGCTGTTATCGCCATACACGCGAATCAGCCAGGCGCCGGTATTGGGAAGTTTGAAGTCGATTGTCTCGTTGTCCGTTGTTGAAGCGCCGCCGGCCACAGTTTCATTCGGAGAACCAGCATCCCTGAGTTCAATATCTATGTTGCCTGCACTGTGTGTAAAAGTAGCATTGATTACAACACGATCCGAATTGGCAGGGATCTCAATCTTATACCAGTCATCATTCAACTGCACACCCTGGCCGCTGATTGAACTCAACAGGGTGCTCTGGCGGTCCTTAAGGGATTCGGACGCGGTCTGCCAGGTATCATTTTCTTCATAGGCGTCATCGTCTATTATGGCATGCCATGAAAGATCATAACTATTGCCGCTGTTGGCGCCGTAAACGCGAATCAGCCATGCGCCGGTGTTGGGAAGTTTATAGTCGATTGTCTCGTTGTCGGTTGTTGAAGAGCTTGTGACCTGGGCAACATTCGGAGAAGCAGCATTCCTGAGTTCAATATCTATGTTGCCTGCACTGTGTGTAAAAGTCGTATTGATTACCACGCGATCCGAATTGGCAGGGATCTCAATCTCATACCAGTCTTCATTCAACTGTACGCCCTGGCCGCTGATTGAACTCAACAGGGTGCTCTGGC